>JBNJDH010000039.1:0-14074 GCA_051744695.1 Bacteroidota bacterium
TAACCAACTGAGCTACCTCGCCGTTTTCCTTTCTTCTGACTTGTTAGCTTTCGGCCGACCTTCCCGATTTTAATCGGGACGCTCTAACCAACTGAGCTAACTCGCCGTTTTCCTTTCTTCTGACTTGTTAGCTTTCGGCCGACCTTCCCGATTTTAATCGGGACGCTCTAACCAACTGAGCTACCTCGCCGTTTTTTGCGGTTGCAAATGTATCGTTTTTGGAATTATTCTCCAATTTTTCCGCCACAAAAATTAAAACCCTCCGAAGTAGCAATCGCACTCAATACTACATCAGAGAGTTTCATTTATTATCACCCTATCCTTCCTTTTTTTCCTTCATCGATTTCAACTTCTTGAACAACTTCTCTTCTTCATCTGATAAGTTCTGAGGGATTTCAATCTTCAGTTTCAGTAACAAATCTCCGTACTGTCCGCTTTTTCCGTAAACAGGCATACCTTTGCCTCTCAATCGCAACATTTTGCCCGGCTGTGTACCTTTAGGGATATTTACGTTAATGGTTCCGGCCAGGGTATTGACCCTTATTTTTCCGCCCAAAACAGCGGTATACAGATCAACGGGAACTTCCTTAATGATGTTATGTCCGTCCACCCTGTATTCCTTATCGGGAAGAATCCTGAGTTTGATGTATATGTCACCGTTTTCTCCGCCTGATGGACTGCGGCCTCCTTTCCCTTTTATTCTGAGTTCCTGACCGTCGTAGGCACCGGGTTTGGTATTGATGCGCAATTTCTGACCGTCTACATTCAGTATTCTCGAGGTGCCATGGTAGGCCTCATAGACCGAAAGCTCCATTTCTGCCTGAAGGTCCTGTCCACGGCGGGCTGACCGACGTCCGCCAAATCCTTCGAAGCCCTGCGAGGAGGCATCTCCCATTCCTCCACCAAAAAACATATTGAAGAAATCGGAGAATCCGCCGCCCGACTCACCAAACATATCACCCAGATCGCCTTCAAAATGGTATGAACGACCGCCGGTGCCACGACCACCGAACTGAGACCAATCAAATCCACCAAAGCCGGCACCCTGGCTACCATCATAACCAGCCTGCTCATATTGCTTCCAGTTGGCTCCCAATTGGTCGTACTTCTTCCTTTTCTCCGGATCTTTCAGCACCTCATACGCTTCGTTGATCTCTTTAAATTTGTTTTCTGCTTCCTTATCATCCTGGTGCTTATCCGGATGGTACTTGACAGCCAGCTTACGGTATGCCTTTTTGATTTCGTCCTGACTGGCATTTTTGGAAACACCTAATGTTTTATAATAGTCTTTATATTGCATTGTTTTTTGGCTTTTTCTTTGGATTAACACAAAGTCCGGGCCAGCAAATCAGTCCTTCCGCACAAAAGACAAAATGACGCAACCACTTCTCCTTCTGTCTATTAAAATTGTCAATATGGCACCAAAACCATTCAGCAATTTTATTTCTGATAAAACTTTCCATACCGGTTCTTATTTGTATTTTTGATGGAAGCGATTTTAACATCATTTCCAACCTGAATCCCGACCTTGTTTTTTATTTCATTCCTACAGTACCTATAGGATATTATATTTGGGTAACAGATCATTTTTTCAAAATACGGAGATGGTTCACTCCGCCCCAAAATTTAAATTAATCCAAACAAAAAATTTTCATCATGCAAAAAAAATCATCCCTTTCCAAGGTAATACCCGTCCTATTCGGGTTTTTCATTATGGGCTTTGTCGATGTGGTTGGTATTTCAACCAGTTACGTGCAGGCCGATTTTGACCTCAGTGATTCCATGGCGAATCTGTTGCCTATGATGGTATTTCTATGGTTTGCCATTTTTTCGGTCCCTACAGGCCTTCTGATGAACAAGATCGGCCGGAAAAACACGGTTCTTCTCAGCATGGCCGTAACTTTCATAGCGATGCTGATACCGTTGGTTGCCTACGATTATGCGGTTGTTCTTCTTGCCTTTGCATTTCTCGGAATTGGCAACACCATCCTCCAGGTTTCCTTGAACCCACTGGTGTCGAATGTGGTAAGCCAGGATCAATTGACCAGTCGCCTTACACTGGGGCAATTCATCAAAGCCATTTCATCCTTTCTTGGGCCTATTATTGCAGGCTTTGCTGCAGCTTCGCTGGGCAACTGGAAGATGTTGTTCCCCATTTTTGCAGGGGTAACGCTGCTGTCTTCGCTGTGGCTTTGGTTTACTCCAATCCCACGCGACAACAGGGTAGAAGAAGTTACATCTTTTAAATCCGCTTTCAGGCTATTAAAAGACAATGCTGTTTTATTGCTTTTCTTTGGGATTCTTTTTGTGGTCGGTGCAGATGTCGGCATGAATACAGCCACACCAAAATTCCTTATGGAGCGTACAGGCTTACCACTTGAACAAGCAGGACTGGGAACCAGCACCTACTTTGCAGCCCGAACCGCGGGGGCCCTGACCGGCGCCATTATTCTTGCCACTTTTTCAGCCAAGCGTTTTTTCAAGATCAGCATGTTCGTGGCTATTGCGGCCATGTTGGCATTGGTATTCAGCACCAATACCGTACTCATCTTTATTCTGGTTGCTGTGATAGGTTTTGCCCTGGCCAATATTTTTTCCATTATTTTCTCACTAGCCCTTCAGAAAAAGCCTGAACGCGGAAACGAAATCTCAGGCCTGATGATCATGGGGGTAGCCGGCGGAGCTGTTTTACCGCCAATCATGGGTGTTGTTGCCGATATGGTTGGTCAGGTGGGAAGCATGCTTGTCATTCTTTTAGCCATGCTATACCTGCTGGCAACAGCCTTTTTAGTTAAATCGGAAGAAACCAGCACTTAACCTTTTCACAAGCAACCGCGGGTATGACTCGTTACTCACCAGAAAAATACATCAACACCAAGGTCGCGGCCGGCTTTATTCTTTTGCTGGTCGTGGCCGTTTTATCTTTTGGTGTCAACTACTTTGGCGTTGTACGATACATGCAGGTTGATAAAAAAGAGGATTTCCTGGGCCAACGTTTAATGGTCCTCAATGAGCTTATGTTCCGCATGCAGGAAGCCGACGGTGCCGCCAGGCTTTACAGTCTCACAGGTGACAAAAAAGACCGCCAGGCATACCAGGACCGGACCGATTCTGTTCTCTCAACCCTGGGCCGGTTAGAACTTTTCTTTCCCGACAGTAGTTTCCAGGCTGAAGTAGACACCATTCGGGACCTTTTTTTTCAAAAAAAAGAACAAACCGACCAACTCATCGAATTAAGCATCATCAATCGTTATCGCAGGCGATATGGAGAAGTTTTATCAATTCTCCCCGATAGCATCAATTACCAGATCAGCCAAATTACCTACTCAAGTCTTCACGTCGATTCGACAAACAATAAAATGGATTCATTGCCGGAACAAAACAAAAGCTTTTTTGGCCGGATCGCAAGCATGCTGACGGGCAAAGAAGAAGATCCACCCCCTCCAAAATCTCCGGAAATAAAACAAAGGGTAGATTCCTCTTTGATTATAAGAAAGCGAAAAGATCCGGCACTGGAAGAAGTTAAGACCCAACTTCAAAAACTGGACAAGCAAGACAAGCGTTTTGCCATGATCGTTCTTAACAGGGAAAAGAAACTTGTGGAAGTGGCAAACAAACTAACCAACACCATTCGGCAAATTGTCAAATACCTGGAAAACCAGGCACTCAGGGAATCTGCAACCCGGCAACAGGAAATGAGCCAAATGCGGGAAGATTTACTGAAACGACTTGTTTTTCTGGGTATCTCCGCCCTGTTGATCATTCTTGGCTTTGTCTTGTGGATAGGTCGTGATCTGCGAAAAAGCAAACAGCTAAAAAACCAGCTGGTCAATTCAAGAGAAAAAATTGAATCGCTAATGAAAGTCAAAGAGCGTTTTCTTGCCAACATGAGCCATGAAATACGGACACCCCTCACTTCAATTATTGGTTTCTCGGAACTTCAGAAGGAGAAAGACCCCTCTGCTGAGGTTATACATAACTCTGCCGTTCATCTTTTGGCCCTTGTCAATGATGTCCTTGACATTTCAAGTCTCGAAGCAGGTAAACTGACATTTCATAAAGAGCACATTAACCCCCGCGAATTAATGCAGGAAGTATGGCAGACGTTCAGACATAAAGCCAATGAAAAAAATCTGGAGTTCACTTATTCTGTCGACGAAAACCTCCCTGCATTTACAGCAGATAAAACCCGCTTGCGACAAGTGTTATTTAACCTTATAAGTAATGCAATAAAATTTACGGACAAGGGAGAGGTCCGGATTGGCGTATCCAAGGATAAGGATCACATCCTTTTTGAAGTGATAGATACAGGGTGTGGAATTCCTGAAAACCGGATCGATCACATTTTTGAAGAATTCTCCCAGATGAATGAAACACCGGCAACTCCAAGGCATGGATCGGGACTTGGGCTGTCTATAAGCAAAAAACTGGTGGAAGCCATGGGAGGAGAAATCAGGGGGAAAAGCAAAGAAGGAGAAGGAAGCATGTTCTGGTTCACGATCCCTTACATGGAAAGCCATGCTGAACCCGGCGATATCAAACAATCAACAGCAAACATAGATGGAAAATACATATTGGTTGTTGATGATGATCCACTGGTAGGCCGCTTATTGGAAGGTTTTTTAAAGCACCGTTCTCATATAATGACTTCAGAATCCCCCGATGAAGCGCTCCTTTTAATGCATCGTCACCAATTTGATCTGATTGTTACCGATTTCCGAATGCCCGGGATAAACGGCATATCTTTCATAGAAAAGGTGCGTTCTCGTCATAACGGACCCATTCTCATTCTTTCTGCCGGCATAAGCAATGAAAACCTGAGGCAACTGGAACATTTTGAAAATGTCTATCGAATGACCAAACCCTTTTCAAGAGAAGATTTGGAAAACAAACTGCAGTGGCTCCTCTCTCCCCAAAACCCCCATTCGTTCAAAAAGTCGGCTTCGGAAGAAACTTTCTCCTCATCGCTGACAGACTTAAGTGGTGTGTATGCTTTTACAGGAGATGACAAAGATTTTTTCAATTCCGTGGTATCAGCATTCATACAAGACACAGAGGAAAACATAGAAACTTTATCTCTGCTGATCAAAAATCGTGACCAGGCACAAATATCAGAAAAAGCCCACAAAATGCTGACCGGGTTCAGACAATTTGGGATCAGTGAAGGCATCGAAATTCTGAAAAAAATCGAAACAACGGCCCCCAACAGCTACAATCAGCGGGAAATTAAAAAATCACTGAAACGATTAAAAGAATTGTGGCAACAAGTCAAAAACGAACTCCAAAAACAACTGGGAGCAAAAGGTCAATAATCAATATCATACCTTCGGAGTTTGTTGTACAAAGTCTTTCGGTCAACCCCCAATAACTTAGCAGCTTTGCTTTTATTGTAACGGGCCTCTTCCAGCGTTTTCAGGATAAGCTGTTTTTCGGATTCGTCTTTATGCCGTGAAATGTCAGATGATTGTCTTTCCTGTGAGGCATTTTCAATTAATTCAGCAGGGATAACGGAAGATTCAATGGTTGTGCCACTGCTTAACAACACTGCACGCCTTACCACATTTCTCAGTTCACGCAAATTCCCGGGCCACTGGTAACTGCTAAAAATTTCACGAACATCATCCGAAAAAGCGTGAATGCTCTTATTGAATTCTTTTGTTGCCAGGGTCAGAAAATGCTCAGCAAACTTCATAAGTTCATCCTTTCTTTCCCGTAAAGGAGGGATGGTAATGGAGAACTCATTAAGCCGGTGAAACAAATCTTCCCTGAAACTGCCTTCCAATGCATTTTCCCGGAGGTCATCATTGGAAGCTGCAAGAATGCGTGCCTCTATCTTAAACTCTTTATTGCTCCCCAGCCGATGAGCCCGGCGTTCCTGTATGGCTCTGAGCAATTTTACCTGAACATCGTAACTGAGGTTGCCCACTTCATCAAGGAAAATGGTGCCTTTTCCAACACTTTCAAAATGACCTTTTTTGTCATCAACGGCACCGGTAAAGCTTCCTTTGACATGACCAAACAACTCGGAAGAAGCGATCTCGGGGGTAAGAGCTCCGCAATCAACCGCCACGAAAGGAGCTTCACTATGATGACTGAGTTTATGTATACGGCGTGCCACATACTCCTTTCCGGTTCCGCTCTCACCCTGGATCAACACCGACACTTCAGTAGGAGCCACCAGTTTTACATGTTCTTCTACCTGCCGGGTCTCAGGTCCGGTTCCAAAAACATAATCGGTCGTATTCTGTGAAGACACTTGTCCTCTGCCGGCGGCTTCTTTTATTACATGAAGAAGCTCCTGCGCATTAACAGGTTTGGTGATGTATTCATAAGCCCCTTCTTTTATGGCGTTCACAGCAACACGAATGTCCGAATAGGCAGTAATAAGTACAACCGGCACTGAAGGATACTTCTGTTTGACAAAATCAAGCAACTCCATGCCATTCCCGTCAGGCAAACGATAATCAATAAGAACCATGTCAAAATGGTTCTTGTCTATGAGTGTTTTGCTTTTTGATATTGAGCCGGAAAGGGTGGCTTCCATCTCATGTTTTTTCAGATACCCCTCGACCATCATTCCAAAAGAAACGTCATCATCAACGATCAACACTTTCTGCATACGACTAGAATATTCTTCGGTTGTATGCAATAAAGATAGATATTTTTCCCGACCCTGTCAGAATAATACGAACCCACAGACATTAAAAAAACGCACCCCCGTAGAGGTGCGCCTTTTCACAGCAGAATCAATTCACACACTTTCTACTCCTCTGGACTATATTTCGATCCATCGCTTTTATATAATCCTTTTACATCTTCGTCGCCCTTTTTCATCGTCAGCTTGTAAATCTGTTCTCCACCAACATATGCCAGTTGAGCTTTTTCAATTTCTGCATCCGGATTGTCTTCTGCAGCAGCTTCCGTAACGACTTCAGGGACCTCTTCCACCTCAACCTCGAAGAAGGTTATTTCTTCGTCCTGATTAAAGACCTCATCTTCAATCATTGTATTGGTTGAAGCAAAAGTCATGGGTACTGCAGCTAATAGAAAAAAGCTTGCTAATACTGTCCAAAATCTTTTTTTCATAACTCTCAAAATTTAAATTCAACATTCCGTTCAAAATTCAACGATCAACTTGCGTTAATTCATACTGAAAAAAATATGCCAAACCCGAAGGGAGCCGGAACAATCACGCACAATAGGTTCTGATTCATTGATCCTTATGCCAATCAAGCAAAAAAAGTGCAAGTCTTCCATTTACGGAATGTGTGGAATTGTTTCCACAAAGTGTGGAACCTCGTTGTGGAAGTTGACCATTCCTGAAACAAACAAAGTTGACGGCTTTCCTTCAAAAGGTATCAGTTTTGCATGGTAGCTTAAACTCAGAACAAACTCTTATATTTGCACAAGATATTTCAGTTATGAAGCGTGCCTGGCTGGCATGTAAAAAGAGATTTAGTCGGGAAGCAAATGTTCGCTCACAATAGGAAAGAATCCTGTTTGGAAAACAGCGAACTGGCCTGGTGACTTATTAAAATACAATTCAGGGTTTGAATGGAAAAACTCAAAAAATAGTGAATCCTTTCCTTCAAAACATCAGGCAGGCTGCCCACAGCCAAAAAAGAAAATATTATTGATATGAAAAAGATACTGTTTGTTTGTTTGGGAAACATTTGTCGATCACCAAGTGCAGAAGCAGTTTTCAGGGGACTTGTCCAAAAGGAAGGCCTCGAAGAGGAGATCAAAATAGATTCAGCCGGAATTACCGATTATCATGCAGGAGAACCGGCTGATGAGCGAATGCAAAAGCACGCGGCCAAACGGGGATATCACTTGACCAGCATTAGCCGGCCCGTTGATCCGGATTTTGACTTTAAACATTTCGATCTGATCATCGCCATGGACGATCAAAACATGCGGGATCTTGAGAAATTGTCAGAAGGGGGACCTGTCGTCAATAAAATATTTAAAATCACTGATTTCTGCAACAACTGCAGCTACGAAGAAGTCCCCGATCCCTATTACGGAGGGGATGAAGGTTTTGAACTGGTTCTGGACTTATTGGAAAATGCTTGTAAAGGCTTGCTTCGGTTTTTGCAAACTATGCCTGAAGAAGAAGCACAGTCTTGATAACAGAATAAAAAGGGATTAGCTTATGGACCATAAGAAAATTGAACAAATCATAGGGGAAAAAATAAAAAAAGAATCCCCTGTGGGCGGTGGTTGCATCGCCGATTCCAGAATTCTTACATCCGAAGACGGCAACAAATTTTTTCTGAAGCAGGGTTTTTCAAACGGCATGTTCATGAATGAAGCCAACGGGCTCAGGGAACTGGCGCGACCTAAGGCCATCCGTGTGCCCGTGGTGGTTGATGCCGGGGAAGACTACATCATCATGGAGCACATAGCCCAAGGTCCCAGAGAGTCAGGTTTTTTCAGAGATTTCGGAGAGCAATTCGCCCGGATGCATCAATTCACCGGTTCCGAATTCGGTTTTTTCGAGGACAATTTCATAGGATCCACGCCGCAAAAAAATATCCCCGACAAAGAGGAAATACACGACTGGGCAAAATTTTACTGGAACAAGCGTCTCATGTATCAATTGAAGCTGGCCGAAGAAAACGGTTATGCCGACAAAAAACTGAGACAGCTTTTTCAAAAACTAGAGGACGTATATGACATGCTGCTGGAGGGCAGCGAAGAACCTCCGACTCTGATGCACGGAGATTTATGGGGCGGCAACTATATGGCAGACGAAAGGGGAAACCCCGTGTTAATCGATCCGGCAGTTTACTATGGGCATCGTGAAGCCGACCTGGCCATGACAAAACTTTTCGGAGGTTTTTCTGCAGAGTTTTATGAAGCCTACAATCAAACCTACCCGTTGAAACCGGGAGCAGAAAAACGGGAGCCGCTTTATCTGCTCTACCATGTCATGAACCATCTGAATTTGTTTGGTGCAGGCTACTATTCCCAAGCCATAAGGCTGCTTGGAAAACTCACATAAAAAAGGAAGAGAACTAAACCACAAAACCTCGTGATTCAGCAAGAATCACGATGGTTTCCACAATTTCATCGTCAGATAAGGTTGAGACATTGAAAAAAAGATCAAAATAGTCGATATCGGGACGTTCTTTTTCAAAATAATTCCGGAATGACGAACGCCTGTGGTCCATTTCCTGAGCTTCCCTCCGCGCTTCTTGCAAGGTCATTCCTTCAGCATCAGCCACCATCCGGGCCCGCCATTCAAGAGGAGCCTGTAGTTTAATATGGAGAGAATTGGCAAAATTCTTGGTAATGGCTTCGCCTGCCCTTCCTACAATAACCACATTGCCTTCCACTGCTGCATTATAGATAAATTTGGCAATTGTGTTTTTTATCTTTATATCGCTGGGATAATACTCATCAGAGAAAAAAAGTGCCAGGTTTTCAAAAAAGCCCCTTTCTTTGTATTCTGAGAGGTCCTGCATAAGAGATGGTGAAAGCTTCAATTCCCTCGCCGACTCTTCAATAATTTCTTTACTGATCCATCGCCACTCACGGCTGTTCCCCAAAGCTTTGTTTTTTGCAGTCAATGTTTCGGATAACTTCCGGGCTATACGTCGACCGGCACATCCATACTCCCGTGAAATAGTAATGACCGGCCCGGGCGATTCAAAAGAAGGTCCGGCTCCTTTCTTGCGGCCAGTCCGCTCTCTCATATATTTCAAAAAAAGATTATCCATCTACTTACTATTTTCCAACAATTTACAAAAGACAAGTCCTTTCGAACCAATATTTTTCCGGGGAGGGTCAAATCACATGGTGAGTTTTAAAGATACATTTTTTTATAGAAACAAAAAAGGGCAGAAACATAATATTCTGCCCTTTCCCTTTAAATCAGCATTTGCTAACCAAATCCAAGTCTATGAAAAAAATCTACATGACAAATATCCGGTTTTTTAAAAAAAGAACACAAAAAAACGGCTTAAACCTTGTTAAAAAACAAAGACCAACACAACCGGAAAATCATGTTGAACATCTATTCTGTCACAAACAAAAAAAGGACAGAAACTATGAAATCTCTGCCCTTTTCCCTTAAATCAGCTTTGTTAACCAAATCCAAATCTATGAAAAAAATCTACTATCAAATATAGCCTGATTTTCAATTAAAAAGAAATAATCATGGTTAAATGTGGTTAAAAAAACAACCGGCTAAAGGAAACCGGCCATCCGGCACCTTTAACCAGTCCATTTTTAAATCCAAGTTTTATGAAAAAATCCCGATTGCAAAGATCTTTATTCAAAAAAAAATGGCCTAATTCATATCGTTAATCTTTGTTAACCAAGAAAATCTTAATCCAAATATTAAAAAATACCACACCACACTTTTATTAATTTTTTCCTTAAAAAGACAAAACAATTATTATTTTTGCAATGAAGATACATATTTCAATTTGTTCACTAAATAATCTTGTATAATATGAGTAATAGAAATTTATGGTTGCCCATATCGATCATTGGGCTCATGTTTTTTGTCATCGGATTTGGTTTAGGGATCAATGGATATCTCATTCCTTATCTCAAAGATGGGCTGGAACTTAGCTCAGCCCAATCTTATCTGGTTCTGACTGCCACATTTTCGGCCTTCGTGCTCTTTGGTTATCCTTCCGGACTTATCATCAAGAAAATTGGCTACCAGCGAAGCATGGTGTTATCATTCGTGTTTTTTGCGGTCGGATTGTTCCTTTTCGTCCCTTCAGCCCGATATGAAAGCCTTGGTCTCTTCCTGCTAGGTTCGTTCATTAGTGGTATGGGCAACACGTTGCTTCAGGCTTCTGTGAATCCTTACATCACGATTCTGGGCCCGAAGGAAAGTGCAGCAATGCGCATGAGCATCATGGGAATTATCAACAAAGGAGCATGGGCCATTGCACCTCTATTCCTGAGTCTTTTCATGGACCTTCAGGAGGTCAGGTTGTCTGATATTGATCTCCCGTTTTATCTAATTGTCGGAATATTCATTCTTCTTGCCATTTTCATGAACTTTGCCCCACTTCCACAAGTAAAAGCTGAGGGCGAAGATGACAAGGAAGGTGAAGGCGATGATGATGAGGCCATTAAAGTAGGCTCCGAATATGCCAGATACAAAACCAAGATCATTCAGTTTCCGCACCTGATCCTTGGTGTTGTGACCCTGTTTTTCTACGTGGGCGTGGAAACCATTGCCCTGGCCACAATCATTGATTACGCTGAAAGCCTTAAACTGGCCACACCTGAGGTGTACACTAGTTACACCGTAATAGCCATGGTGATTGGTTATCTTATCGGCATATTTTTTATCCCTAAAATTATGTCCCAGGATTTTGCCTTTAAGGTATGCACATGGCTTGGTATTGCCAGCGCCCTGGTTATTGTACTAACACCTCTCCACATAACCGTTGGCAACACCCCGGTTTCGATCATATTCGTAGCCGTACTGGGACTTGCCAACTCTCTCATGTGGCCTGCCATCTGGCCTCTTGCCATTGCCGATCTCGGAAGATTCACCAAGGTGGGGGCTTCTCTGCTGGTCATGGGTATTGTAGGTGGTGCTGTATTGCCCACTGTTTTCGGAGCTGTCAAAGATGCTATCGGCATTCAGAATGCTTACTGGGTATGTGTACCTGCTTACCTGTACATTCTGTACTATGCCTATGTTGGTCATAAGATCCGGGTCTATCCTGAGAAAAAGAAAATGGCTGAACAACAATAAATTTCAATTAAGGACAATCACATATTGATTATCCTCAAACCAATAAAAACCGGCCCGGAAGAATCTCCGGAGCCGGTTTTTTTCTGCTTTTCAACAGTTAGGCTATTCCTTCTGCTCCTCTTCTTCTATGACCTTTTTGCGAGCAAAATAGTTAAATACAAGCAAAGCCAACCCTCCGAAAAGCAACACCATTGAAACATAAGCAATTCCTTCGCTCATCACCTGCTGAAGGGCAAGAATGTCGCCCACGATAAAACCAATGGCCAGTCCGATCAGGAAAATTCCGTATTTCAAGGAATAAATCCTGCTTTTTTTGTTTTCTTCCTTAAAAATGGATGCATCCCGCCCCGATGCGATCAAAGCGGTTCGCTCCATGCGTTTATTCCGGTAATAGGTGACCAACACCGCAATCCCAAAAATCATCCCGAAAAACGCAACCGGTACTACAATTTCTACACTCATGGCTTTTGTTTTATTTGTTTGCTCAATTTGACGCCATCAATTCAAAACTGGTTACAACCTTTTTTGCATTTAGAAATTTTTTTATCCTAACTTGTAACCGCAAACAACCCTGTGGCGTCTTAAAACAAGAAACGAGAATAAATAGTGCTTGTCCATAAAGCACCACTTGCTGCGTTACGCTTTGTCCACTTTGATAGACAGCCACTAAAAAAATTGGCTGAAACATTAGTCGGTTTAATTTTCGCAGAGGTAATAACTGGTCCTTTCCCGGACACAAAAATTATTGTATAACTTGAAAACCCAGGACGACAAACATATAATAAAACAAGTACAAAAAGGTGATGTGGCCATTTATGCTGTTCTGGTCGACAAATACAAGCACATGGTCTTCACATTGGCCATGCAAATTGTCAAAAACGAAGCCGATGCAGAGGAAGTTGCCCAGGATGCCTTTTTCAAAGCTTACAAGGCCCTTGCCAATTTTGAAGGAAGATCATCTTTCTCCACATGGATATACAGCATCGCTTATCGTGAAGCCATTTCAAAGCTCCGGAAGCGTCGGAACAAAGAAACCAGTTATGATCATGAATATGACAGCCACCAAAACAACACAACCATTGACAAGGAGAACGAAAAACTGGAACAGGATGACAGAACCCGCTTTTTAAAAATGGCCCTGGCCCGCATGAAAGGAGAAGAAGCTACGATCCTGACCCTTTTCTACTTTGAAGAGAAAAAAGTTGCTGAAATTGCAAAAATTACCGAATTGACCGTATCCAATGTGAAAGTCATATTGCACAGGGGACGACAGAATCTCCTTGCCGAATTAAAATCGCTTTTAAACCAGGAAGTCACATCTCTATTGTAAAAAAGCACCTGAAGCAAAAACAAGTAAATGCCTGTAAAACAGAAAACCCGACAAGTCATGAAACCTCATAGCAACCATAACGAAGAAGAAATCGTCCGAAAATTATTTAAAAACAATTTCAAACCGGACACCATCTCATCATCCGAAAACTTCAAGATGCAGGTCATGGACCGCGTTATGAGTGAATGGATATCCAGTTCCAGTTATTATGAGCCCCTGCTCGACAAAAACACACGCTGGTGGTTGCTGCCTGGCATCCTGGCCCTCTTTGTCATCGGGTATTTCATAGACATGGGGCAATTTAGTCAGGCCAATATCGGAGAAGCCATAGGAAAACTGGGCATCGCTTTCGAATCACTCTACGCATGGATCGACCCCATTCATTTGATGATTTTAGGAACCATAATGTCTGCAGGTCTGCTACTTGGCATAGATCATCTGTTCCAGAAATTGTCCAACATTTAACCGGAGAAAAAACATGTTCCGGCCGATTCTTTTGGTTATTTTTGCAAAAGCAATAACCAAAATGAGGTGATTAAGTGATATACCCGGATTCTTTCGAAACAAAATTACATTTTCACAAGATCAGAGAATACATCCGCGAAGGCTGCCTTAGCAACATGGGGCGCGAACGGGCAGAAAAGATGTCGTTTTCTGATGACTTCAACAAAGTAACAACCTGGCTCACCCAAACCGATGAAATGATTCACATCGGGGACAATGGGCAGGAAATGCCGGTAAGTCCTTTTTTTGACCTCCGGGACCCCCTGAAAAAATTATCTGTCGAAGGTCTTTACCTGGAGACCGAAGAGCTTTTCAATCTTGGCCGTTCGCTGATCAGCGCCCGCGACATCATTCACTTCATCCGCAACAAGAAACAGGACGATTGTCCAACGTTGCATCAGCTTACTGACCCCCTGGAAATTGCCCCTTCTATTCCCCAAAAGATTAACAAAATCATAGACAAAGACGGGGAAATCCGGGACAATGCATCCCCGGAGCTGGCTCGC
>JBNJDH010000040.1:0-13948 GCA_051744695.1 Bacteroidota bacterium
TTGCAGATCTGAAGGGCCTTTTAGGATTGAGATTGCTGGATTTTTTCCATTTTATATTGGATTGTGTTTGAATCCTGGATGTTTAGGGGACATATAAGTCGATCTATAAGAAGATCATGCTGATGACATATGACCCTTTAACCTTTTTAATTTATTTTTCGCATGAACAGGTATGGTCTTTGATGTCTCAAATCTGCCACAAGATGTGGTTTGTGAAAGGGATCCGAAAAGCTGTAGATAAACAAATTAGAAATTTTATACTGATGAAACTTGCATGACCATTCAGGTCTCAAAAGAGCATGTAAATATTGATGAATGCAAGCCTGCCTGCCGGCTTAGTGATAGGCAGTTTTTGATTTTTGAGGAAAGTTCTTTTAAGAAAATATATCCTTTTCAAGCAAACGTCAGGCAGGCCTGCCTGGCGGCTTATGAAAGAGAAACATGCTGGTTTTTGATGCAAAACCATTAAAAATGATGGTTACATATACAAAAAACGGCAGACAGGTTCCATTCGGCCAATGACTTAAATAAATTATATACGAATGAAACGAGCATGACAAGGTTTGTCACTAAAGAACATGTATAAGTTCTTGCATGCGAGCCTGCCTGCCGGCCTAATGAAACATAGATCCTGAGTTTTATGGAAAATTCTTTTGGTAGAATATATTCCTTTACAAGAAACGTCAGGCAGGTTCCATACGACCTTAATAAATTAATTTTATACGGATGAAATATCAGATTTTCTCATTACATAACTATCGGCAAATTTCTCAAATAGATAAACTGAATCCTGATGATTTGAGAAACATTGAAGTAGTGGGGAATGTTTTGCCATTCAAGAGCAATAGTTATGTTGTAGATGAGCTGATTGACTGGGATAATTTCAGGGACGACCCCATTTTTGTTCTGAACTTCCCCCAGAAGGAAATGCTGGCCTCTGAAG
This sequence comes from Bacteroidota bacterium, assembly GCA_051744695.1. Lineage (GTDB taxonomy): Bacteria > Bacteroidota > Bacteroidia > Bacteroidales > Marinilabiliaceae > Marinilabilia. The sequence goes on from JBNJDH010000040.1 coordinate 944, forward strand.
ATTTTGAAAAGATGGCTCGCCATATTGATCGGGGAGCCGATAAAACTGAGCTCAAAAAAGTTGCCAATTCCATAAGGGAAAAGCTGAATCCGCATCCGGCCGGACAAGTTCAAAATGTACCTGAACTGAATGGAGAAAAATTGCCCGGTATTCAGCATAAGTATGAAGAAACCATGCTGTTTTTTCCTACGCAGGGACAAACATGCCATGCTTACTGCACTTTTTGCTTTCGCTGGCCCCAGTTTGTCGGGATGGATGACCTGAAATTTGCGATGAACCAGACAGATTATGTGATTGATTATTTGAAAGCGCACCCCGAAATTACGGATATCCTGTTTACAGGTGGCGATCCCATGGTCATGAAAGCTTCTGTCCTGGATGCTTATATCACAAAAATTTTGGAAGCAGACCTTCCCCATCTTCAAAATATAAGGATTGGAACCAAATCGCTTGCCTTTTGGCCGTATCGTTACCTCACCGATAATGATGCTGATGATGTTTTGCGGGTCTTTGAAAAAGTGACCAGGGCGGGTAAATCTCTGGCTTTTATGGCTCATTTCAATCATTATCGTGAACTGGAGACGAATGCTGTAGCCCGGGCAACCGAGCGGATACGTCAGACCGGTGCCCAGATAAGAACGCAATCACCTGTGCTGGATCATATCAATGCCGACGGAAATGTATGGAGTGAAATGTGGAAGAAACAGGTTCAGATGGGCATGATTCCTTATTATATGTTTGTAGCCCGTGATACAGGGGCTCAGGAATATTTCGGGGTTTCATTGGCCAATGCCTGGGAGATTTTCAGGAAGGCTTATATTCAGGTTAGCGGAATCGGCCGCACAGTAAGAGGACCAAGCATGTCGTGTACACCCGGTAAAGTGCGTATTATTGGTGTGGCTGAGGTGAAAGGTGAGAAAATATTTGTCTGTGAATTTATACAAGGGCGCAATAAAGACTGGGTTGGACGGCCGTTCTTCGCCAAATATGATCCGCGGGCTCTGTGGATGGACGATCTCAAGCCTGCTTTCGGCCAGGAAGAGTTTTTCTTTGAAGAAGATCTGGCCCGTATGCTTCTTTAGATGATGTTTGGCGGAAGTGTTTTGCCAGCCGCTTCGTAAATCGACGGAGCGGTTTTTTGATGTCTTTTGTTGTTTTAATGGCTTCAAATGAGATTATTTTAGCGTTTTTTGAGCTTCAGCATATGACTGTATCTTATTTTGGTAATTGCATGAAACAGAAGAGAGTAATAAATATTTTGAAGGTGGTCGGTAAGCTTGTTTTGAGTACGGCCATTTTGTGGTATATTTCTTCTAAAATAGATGTTCATGCGATCAAAACTGCCATTCAGAGGGCTGACATCAGCTGGTTGGTGGGAGCTTTGGTTGTTTACGCCCTTTCGCAGGTTGCTGCATCTTATCGCCTCAACACTTTATTCCGGCTGATGCCGGTTCGGATATCTCAGTGGTCCAATTTAAAACTTTACTGGCTTGGGCTGTTTTACAATTTGTTTCTTCCCGGTGGTGTCGGGGGAGACGGGTTTAAAGTCTATCTTTTGAATCAGTATCGCCAGGTGCCTGTAAAACGATCCCTGGGGGCCATTTTTGCCGATCGTCTGTCTGGGCTCACTATTATTGTTACTTATTTGCTGATTTTAGTCCATTTTATTGATTATCCATTGCCTTATCGCTGGCTTTTTCTTCTGGCCATCCCGGCTCCATTGGTTCTTTTTTATTTTTTCCTGAAGTGGGTGTTGTTGCGATTTGTCAGGGCTTTTACTTCTGTAAGTCTGTGGTCCCTGGTGGTACAGGGGATACAAATGCTTGCGGCGGTGTGCATTTTGTATGCCCTGGGGGCTGATGATTCAGGCCGTTATGATGCCTACCTGTTTTTGTTTTTTCTTTCGGCTATTATGGCGTCCATACCGGTCACATTAGGTGGCATCGGTGCACGCGAATTTACCTTCCTGATGGGAGCTGAATATCTGAGCCTGCAAGAAGATATGGCGGTGGCCCTTAGTCTCTTGTTTTTTCTGGTGTCTGCCGTCTCTGCCCTTCCGGGCTTGTGGTTTACACTCCGGCCCCGCAACATTTTGGATGAGTCCGGCGGCCTCCATGCATGATGAGAGCTTCATGGATTAAAAGTTGAGCTTTTCAAGTTGGGGGTAGATGTCCCGCCGAAAGCGTTCTGTCAATTTGGTTCTGGCTTCTTTGAGTGCATAATCGTAGCTGCCGGCCCGCATGCCTTTTACTTCCGTAACGGTGTCGTTGAAAATTTCGGTTCCGGTTTTCGAATCTATAACTGAGAAATACAGATCAGCGTAGACGAGATACACGGAATAACCGTCTCCTTCTTTTACATCTCCTTTTGAGAATTCGACATTTGTTTTGACTATGTATTCGGCTTTTTGCCGGGTGCCGGTGAAATTGAAATAGGTTTCGTTGAGTTTCGATTTAAGCTGACTGACAAAAGGCTGTCGGTCGTTTTTTTGTCCGAAAATCATTTCAGATGCTTCGAACCATGCGTCAGATTTTTGCAATTCGATGTTGAAAATTGCCGAAGGGATGGCTTCATCGGGCAGAAAGAAAGAAATCAGAGGGCTTTCTATGTTTTCTTCCCTCAGCAATGCCGTATGATCAAAGGTGGCTTCAACTCTTTGTTTCTTCAGGGATGATTTAAGTTTCTGAACATGGCTCGAAGCCAGCCCTTTTGTATTCGTGGTGCTTTTTTCGGTAAGAATTCCTTCCCCCTCTGTGAATTGAAACTGCACGGGGAAGTGTTTAACAGGTGTCTTTTTTCCTTCCTTTGAAAAATACTCGGCCTTTACCTGAAGCGGAACCTCCAGGTTTTGTGAGAAAGAAACATGATAGTTGGGATTGAGCGCTGAAATGGATATTCTTGAAAAAATGTCTCTGAGCTCTTTCATAATGTCACTGCCAAAGTTGATGTTTCCCTCAACCGATTGGTAGGTCAGGTCGTCCTGAACGTGATTTTCAAGTGCTTCAATTGCTTTAAAGCAGGAAGCCAGTGCAGATGTGATTTCTCGCTTTTCTTCGTACTGGCGGGCATCCAGGAAATGAGATGCAGCTTTTTGTTTGGCTTTATTCAATTCCAGCCTTTTGCGTCGTTTGTATTCTTCTTTATCCAGCCGCATCATGACCCAGTATTCGCGTTTGTTTTCCCAGGTCTGAATTTCGTAGCCCGATAGGTTTTCTTTTACCGAAGTGTTGATCTCCGATTCGTATGTTTGCCGGAATTCGTAATTGTTCTCAAATTGCTTAAGCAACGAGTTGGAAGAGATGTTGATTTCAATTTCTGATGCCAGTTCCTGTAAAGCATCGGCTCTTGCTTTTTTGGCATAGTTGAGTCCTTCAAATTCCTTCTTTTCTGCCATTCCAATACCGATGTAGTAATCCCTTTCGGATGGGCGTTTCCGCACCCATTTGGGTTTGGTTGCCTCAGCAGTAAAGGCCGAAAAAGCCATGATCATAACAAAGAACAATTTGTAAAATCGGGCCATAGTCTCGTGTGTGTGTTTGAAATCAATTATTGCTGCAATTGTTCTACTTGTTTGATGACCTCCTCGTATTCGTACCCCTTTGATAATGCATTTCGTATGAGAGCTGCCTTTTGTTTGACCGGCTCTTTATTGTTTACCTGTCTTTGCTTCTCTTGCAACACTTTCTGTAAGTTTTGCCGGTAGGCATCGTCATCGATCTCTTCCAGAGCTTTGTCAATGGTTTCGTCCGCCAGTCCTTTCTGTCGGAGTTGCCATCTTATTTTTTGCCTGCCCCAACGGTTGAACCGAAATTTGTCTCTGACATAAAACGTGGCAAATCTGGATTCGTCTATGAATCTTTCTTCTGTCAGCCGGTTCAGGATTTTCTCCCGATCAGCCTGGCCGACTTCCCATTTATAGAGTTTTTTCTGAATATCCGAACGGCAGTATTCCTGTTTTGAACAGAGTGCCGAGGCTTTTTCCAGGGCTTTTTTATAGTCCATGTCATTTGGTTTTGGGTACTGCCTTCAACTACTAAAATAATGTTTTTTTCATGAATGAGGCTCTCCCGAAAAGAGCTATTTTTGTTGAGTCCGGGATGAAAATCTTTATTTAAATGGTGCTAATGATTTGAAAATGAAAAGTTTAATGGATGCAATGTGTGGTGGTTTTATATCCGCCAATTTAAATGATAGATTGTCAGGTTTTCAGATGACTGCCTGTCTTCCGGCATCGGCAGATTGGATGCCTTGTGTTTTCTGAGGGAGGATGTGTTTATTATAATCTAAATTGCATATTTTCGTCAACTACAGCGTGTTTTTTATTCACCGTACCGTGGAACAAGTTTGTATATGAAGAGAGTGGTTATTTTGATTGCGGTTTTGTTTACAACTTCTCTGGTTCCTGAGCTGAAAGCTTCCGGAGATGAAGACGGGCCCTTGCTTTATCTTGGCGGTCACATTTATGGCGGCCAAATTGAAATACACTCTTCCAAAATTGAGCATTTCCGGGGGATAAGACCGGTTGGTGCCGGTGTGGATCTTTCCTGGAAATTTGTTTCGGAAAATGCTTATGCGCTTTGTCAGTGTTTCCCTTCTTTGGGTGTTTCGCTCAATTATTGGGACTTTGGACACTCTTCCCTGGGGCATGCCTTGTCTTCACTTTTTTATGTGGAGCCTGTTTTGTTTTCTCCTTTTGATTCAGAAATATCTCTGAAGTCAGGCCTGGGGGTCAGCTACCTTAGTAATCCTTATGATGAAGAAACAAATCCTCAGAATGTCACATACAGCACCCGTTTTTCTTTTCCTTTGATGGTAGGGGTTTCTTTTTCTCATCCTTTGAATGAAAAGTGGTCTTTGCGGCTGTCAGGAATGTTTCAGCATATTTCCAACGGAAGTGTTAAACAACCCAATTTGGGCATCAATTATATGACGGCCGGAATTGGCCTCCGGCGAAAATTAGACCGCCGGTCTTTGCCTTCCCCGCCGGACACTGAGCCTTTTGATCCATCAGAGGGTCTGCGAATGATGAAATTGTCTTTTATTGGCGGACTAAAGGAACCAGAAGGAGCGAAAGATAAGAATATGGTAGCTTCCCTGACGGGGGAGTACATCCGTCAGTTTGGGCGGATTAATGCATGGACCGCAGGTGGGATGTTCGAACACGACAATAGCCGCAAAGGGGATGGAATTGCTGATCGTTCGCGGGTGAGTTTAATGAGTGGGCACGCTTTTCTGCTTGGCCGTTTTTCGTTTGCCCAGAAAGCGGGTGTGTACCTCTGGCATGGTCATCCGACCAAAGCCCCGTGGTTTCAGTATTACACGCTTGATTTTTCAGCCACCGAAAATCTGGGCTTCGGCGTGGGGTTAAAGGCACACGGGAAAGTGGCCGAATTTCTGGGGATTAGATTGTTGTATCAGTTTTGAACTGATGTCCGGTTGACGGGGAGTCATTCGTCGAATTGCAGCAGCTTTTTGATTTTCCCGGGTTGGGCCCAATTCATCGTTCCTTCCATCTTCATGGACAAAAGATATTCTTCAATGTCGGGGGCTTTTAGTTGTTTTAGCACTTTTTCGGCTTCTGCTTTCGATTCAAAAGGAATAAAAGCTTGGAGGGATTGATTGGCTTGCCAGTGGCCATCGACTATGAAGGGTTTGAATTCCTTTTTTCCGTAGGCTTCCCACACCACTTTGTAGGAAGCAAAATTATATGGTCCGACACCCAACAGCGCCCACCAAAATCCTTTTTTTATCCATGAATTGATGAATGTCCCCTTACGGCCAGCCAGTTTTTTGTGGTGAAGCTGAAGATAATGTTTAAGTTTCGGGTAAGCATTTAGTTCTTCTTTGGTAAGCGGACGCCCATCTGACGAATAAGGTATGAGAACCCAGGCAGCAGCCTTGATTAAGCCGGGTTTGAAGTTCCTTCCTGTAAGGAGGGGGAAAACAAACCGGTCGGGTAGTTCAATTTGATCATTGACCAGGCATGTGGTTGCCGAGAGTTTTTGATACGACTTGAAAAAGAAAACATCATTGGCTCCTGAAGTATTGATGCCCTGCCGGGGCACCGAATTTTTTGAAACCATGATCGGTTGATGTTTGGATAACGGGCGGGCTTTTTTTTCATTGTAAATGCTAAGTGGAGCGTCTTGCCCGTGAAGGGGAGCCGCCACGTAGTTTGCCCATTTATTGTTGTTTAAGATCTTGTAAGGAACAGGAAATGCCGGAGGCTCATTTTTTTGAAACTGTACCAGCCCGTAACGGGTTGAGACGCTATGAAATACCTCCGTGTTATGAAAATCGTATACCTTTTTCGGCGCGTAACGGGTATCTCCGGCTTTGTATTTTCTGAATGATTTGTGGGCCCCGTCGTTCAATAACAGGGACAATGGCATAAAAAACCATGCTTCCCCGTCGGGTGCCAGAAAATCACAAATTACTTTACGGATAACCAGCGCAGCGATGTCAATGCGCGATCCGCCCAATAATAAATTCCGGGGGTTATCAATGAGTTCGTACCGGCCAAAAAGGGGCTTAATTTTCTCTTTATAGGATGCCGGCAGATCGTTGAAGTTTTGCCAGGGAGGATTTCCAAAGATGAGGTCAAAACTTTGAGGTTTCATGTCAAAAATGTCTCCGTTTTGGAAATTTTCGGACATGTCTGCGCAAAAGTATTCCCGGAAACGGTCCAGGGCCTCCGCATGGTTTTCCCTGTTGAGTTCGTTGCCGAAAAGTAGTTTAATGGGCAGCTCTTTGAGGGAAAAACCTTTCTCCAACCCATATTCGACAAGGGCTTCTAATAATTGTCCTCTGCCCATGGTGGGGTCGAAGATGGTGTGTCCCTTCTGCCATTTATCAAAAAGGGATGCCTCTTCAATGGCGAAACGGGCCCACGCCTTCGGGGTAAATATGTTTCCGATTTTCAATTGTAGGTCTGAAAAGGATGCCACATATTGTTCCCCGGAAGCGCGGGAGCCGGTATCGGCCATTTTTATTCTTTGTCGGCCAGATTGGTCGGGATCCATTTTTCTACCTCTTCGGGGGTCATATTTTTCCTCTGGGCCAGATCTTCCACCTGGTCTCGCTTGATTTTTCCAACCCCGAAGTAAACAGCGTCAGGATGGGCCATATACAAGCCGCTGACCGATGCATTGGGTCTCATGCTGAAATGCTCCGTCAGGGTAATGCCGGCGTTGTCTTCTACATTCATGAGGTCGAAAAGAATCCGTTTTTCGCTGTGGTCGGGGCAGGCCGGGTATCCCAGTGCCGGACGTATGCCACGGTACCGTTCGCGTACGATGTCGTTATAGTTGAATTCTTCGTCGGGCTTGTACCCCCAGAATTCACGACGAACACGGAAGTGCATAAGTTCGGCAAAAGCTTCGGCCAGGCGATCGGCCAGTGATTTCAGCAATATGGCATTGTAGTCATCGTTGTTCTTTTCAAACTTTTCGATCCATGGTTCTATTCCTTCTCCGGCGCTCACAGCAAACCCGCCGATATAGTCGGCTATGCCTGAATCTGCAGGGGCAACGAAATCGGCAAGTGAATAATAGTGTTCTTTACTCTGTTTCTTTTGTTGCTCACGTATGAAGTGGAAAGTGCTCTGCACATTCTTCCGGTCTTCATCGGTATAGACTTCAATGTCGTCTCCTTTGCTGTTGGCCGGGTAAAGTCCGATTACCGCATTGGCTTTGACCATCTTTTCTTCCTGCATACGTTGGAGCATCTCCTGGGCATCCTTCCACAGCTTCAGGGCTTCACTGGCTTTTTCTTTGCCAGATTCGGAATTGAAGTTCTCAAGCCATTTCTTCTCCGAAGCCTGATCGGTTACGTTTTCAATACCCTGGAAATTTCCTGTTATCCGCCATGCCTGGAAGAAGAACGTCCAGTCGATGAAAGGGATGATCTCATCCAGTGGATAGTCAAGGAAGGTTTTTGTACCTAAGAGTTCCGGCTTTTTAATCGGGGAATTTTCCCAATCGGGTTGGTATTTCTTTTGGCGTGCTTCTTCCAGCCCCAGGTATTCTTTTTTCTTTTTGCCCTGATTGGCCTGGCGAAGCGATTCGTATTCTTCGCTGATCTTATTCACATAATTGTCGTGTTCTTTTTTCGACAGCAGTGAACCCACCACCTGGGCTCCCATGGATGCGTCTTTGACATACACCACCGGCGCGCTGTAGTGAGGGTCGATTTTCACTGCAGTATGGACTTTTGATGTGGTTGCTCCGCCTATGAGCAGCGGTTGTTTCATGCCGCGTTGTTCCATCTCCACGGCTACATTGCTCATCTCCTCAAGCGATGGGGTGATGAGCCCGCTCAGGCCGACGATGTCGGCTTCCTGGGCTACGGCTTCATTGAGGATCTGTTCTGTGGGGACCATAACGCCGAGGTCAACAATATCATAATTGTTGCAGGATAGAATGACACCGACGATGTTCTTTCCAATGTCGTGCACATCGCCTTTGACCGTGGCCATGAGGACTTTCCCTTTTTTGGTTTGTTCGTTGCCTGCTGCCTTCTTCTCTTCCTCTATGTAGGGTTGCAACCAGGCTACAGCTTTTTTCATAACCCGGGCGGTTTTTACTACCTGGGGAAGGAACATCTTACCTTTCCCAAACAAGTCACCCACGATGTTCATCCCGTCCATGAGGGGTTGTTCAATGATATCAAGGGCGAACTCGTATTTTTCCCGGGCTTCGGTGAGGTCTTCTTCCAGGTAATCCGGGATGCCTTTGATGAGGGAATGGTTGAGCCTTTCTTCCAGATCTTTTTCCCGCCATTCATCCTTTTTCGTTGCGGTTTTTCCGCTTTGTTCGTCCCGAATGCTTTCAGCAGCATCGATGAGCCGTTCGGTGGCATCAGAACGGCGGTTGAGAATAACGTCTTCAACCAGTTCTCGCAGATCGGCAGGGATTTCATCATAAATTTGAAGCATCCCGGGATTGACAAGTCCCATGTCCATGCCGGCCTGAATGGCATGATAAAGGAAAACCGAATGCATGGCTTCACGCACAGGATTGTTTCCACGGAAGGAGAAAGACAGGTTGCTGACCCCGCCACTTATTTTTGCATGGGGAAGGTTTTCTTTAATCCAGCGTGTAGCTTTGAGAAAGTCCACTGCATAGTTGTTGTGTTCTTCGATGCCTGTTCCGATGGCCAGAATATTCGGGTCAAAGATGATGTCTTCAGGCGGTACGCCAACTTTCTCGGTGAGAAGTTTGTAAGCTCTTTCGCATATTTCGATGCGGCGTTCATAGGTGTCGGCCTGTCCTTTTTCATCGAAGGCCATGACCACAATAGCTGCTCCCAGTTCTTTAATGCCACGGGCCTCTTCCAGGAATTTATCTTCTCCTTCCTTCATGCTGATGGAGTTGACAATGGACTTACCCTGCAGGCATTTAAGCCCGTCCTGGAGAACATCCCATTTGGATGAATCGACCATCACAGGCAAAGCAGCGATGTCGGGTTCCGAACTCATCAGGTTCAGGAAGGTGACCATCTCTTTTTGGGCATCAAGCATGGCATCATCCATGTTCACATCGATGACCTGGGCTCCGCCTTCTACCTGATCTTTGGCGACAGAGAGGGCCTCTTCATATTTTTCTTCACGAATGAGCCTGGCAAATTTTTTCGAACCGGCCACGTTGGTTCGTTCCCCGATGTTGATAAATGTTCCGATGTCTTCAATGACCAGCGGGTCAAGGCCGCTGAGGCGGGTCTTTGGTTCTGGTTTGGCCGGAACATGGGGCTTCGCATCTTTTATGTATTCACCGAAAGCTTTGATGTGTTCGGGTGTGGTGCCGCAACATCCCCCGATAATGTTGACGAGCCCTTCATTAAGGTATTTGAATACCTGGGGGGCCATTTCATCCGGGGTTTCATCATATTCTCCGAACTGATTGGGCAACCCGGCGTTGGGATAGGCGCTAATGAAGTAAGGGGCCTTTTCTCCGAGGTTTTTCACATAAGAGCGCAGATCTTCGGCACCAAACGAACAGTTAAGACCGATAGAGAATAAGGGGAAATGTGAAATTGAAATGAGGAAGGCTTCCAGTGTTTGTCCCGAAAGGGTACGTCCGCTGGCATCGGCCACCGTGACAGATATCATCACCGGAAAATCGTCCAGCTCCCGCTTTTTCAGCTCTCTGTTGATGCCATACAGGGCTGCTTTGGCGTTTAGTGTGTCGAAAATGGTCTCCACCAGAAGAATATCCACGCCACCGTCCAGCAATCCGGCTACCTGTTCGCCATAAGTGTCGGCCAGGTCGTCGAAGGTTATGGCTCTGTAACCCGGGTTGTTCACGTCGGGGCTTAAAGATGCGGTTTTGTTGGTTGGCCCCATCGCTCCGGCCACAAATCTTGGTTTTTCGGGTGTTGAGAATTTTTGAGCTGCCTGAACTGCAAGTTTGGTGGATTCTTTATTAAGGTCATATACCCGGTCTTCCAGGGCATAATCGGCCTGGGAGATTCGGTTGGCACTAAAGGTATTGGTTTCAATAATGTCTGCCCCGGCTTCGAGGTATTTTTCATGGACAGTGGTGATGATATCGGGGCGGGTGAGCGATAGAATGTCGTTGTTCCCCTTTTGTGGGTGCGAGTGGTTTTTGAATCCTTCTCCTCTGAAATCTTCTTCGGTGAGGGTGTAATTCTGGATGAGACTTCCCATGGCACCGTCGAGTAGTAAAACCCTTTCCTGTGCCAGTTCATTCAGCAATTTTGTTTTACTCATAGTGTTCCCTGATGTCATAATACAACATGTTTATACGCAGGCTTCGTTTGGCCAGCGTGTATGATTAAAGAATTATCCGACAGATTATAATAAACGGTCAGCATGCCTTTTTCAGGATAGCTGACAACGAGTAGTCGATAGTTTAAACAGAAAAGACTGCCGGCTGTTCAATAAAAATTAGAAATAATCGGAAATGCAAAGGTAAGAAAATATGATTGTTATTCCCGGCCTCTTAGTTTATTCAACTCATTGAGGTGTTGACGAGCCATTGTTTTTTCCTTTTCCAGAGCTCTTTTTTTGTGTGCATCAAACTCTTTTTCGAGTTCTTCGTGTCTTTCACGAATTTCGCGTGTTACGACCTGGCTCCTTTTGAAAAGGAAGAACATGAAGAGACCGGCTGCAGCCAGAATGGCCACCAGCCCCCACATTATAGAATTGTATTGTTTTTTGGGGATTTCGTTGCCCAAAAAGGTGATGCTGTTTTTGGAACTTAGAGCCTGATCCCGTTCTTCCTCCATGGTTTCCTTCTCCTGATTCAGGTCTTCCATTTCTTCTTTGAGTGAAGCTATGCGGGTCTCTCTTTCTTCAATTTGTGCATTAAAGCTTTCCAGGGTGTCAACTACATTGGATTTTAATTTCTGGAGTTGCGTTGTGGGAACCATATGGTATTCTTCATATGTGTTTGATTCTTCAATGGCATAATCGAATTGTTCGGTAATGTTCCCCTCATCCAGGGGTGTTTCCTGTGCGAAAAGATGTCCCTGACCGGGAAGTAATATTACGGTCAACAAAATGTTGAAAAAGATGGTTCTCATGGCCTTTGATTTATAAGTCTTCAAATGGTTAACGCAGGGATAGGGGGAAAATTGTGTGAAAAAATTCCGTGTAAATAAGAGATGCCTCTCTGCATACACCTCTAATCTGTAAATTAACGATTTATTGTTGTAAAATGTTTTTGTTCTTTCTGGAGGTCGCCAGCTTTGTCAAATCGTATCACTGACTTTTGTTCAAAGTTACAAAAAAACCGCCTCTGAAACAGAGACGGTGAAAAAAATTCTACAAGTTCTTTCAGAATTTTATCAATAGATCGTTGAGTTTTTCTATAGTGATAGATTTTCGTTGGGTCCCATCAATATTTCCTGTTTGTTAAAATAAAGTATTTTGGTATGAAAACATTCAATATCTTTTATCTGACTAAATGTGTAAACAACCGAAATTCAATCACATAAATTTTTGTTGGTTTTCATGGACTGCCGCAAAAAAGAATCAAAATTCCTTATAGTCTTTAGCTTCCAGCTTCTCCGCGGCTGAGCTACTTTTATCTAACAAAATGTGTAAACAATTGAAAATATTGCACTTACATTTTTTGTTAGCTTTCAAGATATGCCGCTAAAAAAATCAAATTTTCTTGTAGCCTTTAGCTTCTAACTTCCAGCCTCGAGCTTCCCCGCGGCTTGGGTACTTTTATCTAACAAAAACCCTAAGTCATTTAAAATATGATGTTTAACTAATTTTGTTGGTTCTTTGGTTATGTCGCAAAAGGAAGCAACCTTTCTCTCCAGCTTTGAGCTTCGAGCTTCGAGCTTTCAGCTTTGAGCAGACTACTGACTTCTGACTGACTCTGCGACTGAGCGACTAACCTCTAAAGCTCTAACGACCTGAAATTATGAGCGTCCTGTCATTTTGTGGGGGTCCACCCATTTGTCAAATTCTTCGCTTGTCAGATGTCCCAGTTCCAGAGCGGCTTCTTTAAGCGTTGTACCTTCTTTATGTGCTTTTTTGGCGATTTCGGCCGCTTTGTAATAACCGATGTGTGTGTTAAGGGCAGTCACCAGCATCAATGATTCATTGAGGTGCTTGTTGATGCGCTCATGATTGGGGCGGATGCCGGCAGCACAATTGTCATTAAAAGCAAGACATGCATCACCCAAAAGTTGTGCACTTTGCAGGAAATTATAGATCATCACCGGTTTGAAAACATTGAGTTCGAAATGCCCGTTTGAACCGGCGGTTGATATTGTTGTGTCATTTCCCATTACCTGGGTGCAAACCATAGTCATGGCTTCGGCCTGCGTGGGGTTGACTTTTCCGGGCATAATAGAAGAACCGGGTTCATTTTCCGGAATAAGGATTTCTCCAATGCCCGATCTGGGGCCTGAAGCCAGGAGTCTGATGTCATTGGCAATTTTCATAAGGCTGACGGCGATCTGCTTAAGTGCGCCGTGGCTTTCAACGATGGCATCATGTGCAGCCAGAGACTCAAACTTATTTTCAGC
>JBNJDH010000041.1:0-13867 GCA_051744695.1 Bacteroidota bacterium
GATTCGGATGCCTTATGTGGACAAGCTCGTGTAAAAGCACATAATCCATAAGTTCTCCGGGAAGCAGGGCTATTTTATAGTTCAGACTGAGGTTGCCCGAAGATGAACAACTTCCCCACCTGGTCTTCTGGTTTCTGATAAAAACTTTATTCATACCAACAAGTCCGATGCCAGCATCATGGGCCCGTTTCATGGCCCCGTTAAGCTCTTCATCATCGTCATACCGGAAATTAAAAGTAGTCAAAACAACTTCGTAAAAGTCACTATCGACAGCCGTATTGATCACGTCAGCCATGTTTTTATGGGTAGAAACCCCCAAATGCTTAGCTTTTCCCTGCTCTTTAGCCTTCTTCATAGCATCCATGAAGTTCTCATCAAGCATATATTCCTTGTCGGCCACAGCATGAAGGTAGAGAATGTCAACATAATCCATTTGCAAACGCTCCAGACTCTTATCGATCATCTCCATGAATTTCTCAGCCGAATCACCTTCATCGGGATGGATTTTGGTAGCAATAATAAAAGAATCACGAGGTTTATCTTTAAAAAAATTCCCGACCATTTCTTCATTTCGCCCTTCCTGATACCCATGAGCGGTATCAAAGTGGGTAATTCCCAGCTCATAAGCTCCCTTAAGCAATTTGGGATTATCTGCACGCATAACCCCCATGCTTACAATGGGGACTTCAATGCCAGTGTTACCAAGTTTCCTGTGAATGATTTTCTTATCTTCGGCAATTCCGGGGCTCACATTTCCGGCAGTAGCCGTTTGCCTTCCCCCGGCTGCAAAACCTGCGGTAGCAGCCGCTCCAAGTCGCAGAAAATTCCGGCGATTCAAGCTTGATTTGTCCATATTTATTCGCTTTAAGAGTTATCAGATAAAAAATCAATAGCTTAAAGATAAGAAAGAATGAGTACAAAAGCAAAAAAGGCCGACCTCATCGGAGATCGACCTTTTTATTATTTTCGTCAAAAAACTTGTATTCTAAAAATGCAAGAGAGTCGGAGGGCCTCACCTTAATGCCCCACCCAAAATCAAGTTTCCATTTCAAAATCTGTGAGGGGAAACCTTGTTTCAGGTACGCATAAATATAGGGGTGAACCCACAGGGTCAATTTTTTCTTTTTCAACTCCTGCACAACAAACCGGATTTTCGTGTCGAGGGTATCGGCAAAAAGAATGGATGGTGCAATTTCACCGGAACCTTTACAAACAGGACATTTTTCACTGGTGTCAATATGCATTTCCGGCCTCACTCTTTGCCGGGTGATTTGCATAAGACCAAACTTACTAAGGGGCAAAATGTTGTGTTTGGTCCTGTCGGCATCCATCGCCTCCTTCATCTTCTCAAAGACACGCTGGCGATGTTCGGCAGTTTGCATATCAATAAAATCCACCACGATAATGCCGCCCATATCTCTGAGTCTCAACTGCCTGGCAATTTCTTCAGCCGCAGCCACATTGACCTCAACGGCATTGGTTTCCTGATCGGATGATGATCTGGACCGGTTGCCGCTGTTCACATCAATAACATGCAAAGCTTCCGTGTGCTCAATAATTAAATAGGCACCACTTTTAAAAGAAACGGTACGCCCAAAAAGGGCTTTAACTTGTTTTTCTATTCCAAACTGGTCGAAAAGAGGGGCGTTCCCCTTATAAAGTTTTACTATTTTCTCTCTTCCCGGAGCAATCAGTTCCACATATTCTCTGACTTCTCTGAAGATTTCATTATCATTAATAAAGACCGACTGAAATGAAGGATTAAGAAGGTCTCTTAAAATCGCTGAGGTACGTCCGACTTCTCCCAGCACTAAGTCGGGAGCTTTCACGTCACGTACTCGGGCAAGTGAATCTTCCCAGCGCTTAAAAAGGGTGCGAAGCTCTTTATCAAGTTCTGCCACTCTTTTCCCTTCAGCCACGGTGCGAACAATAACACCGTAGTTTTTGGGCTTAATACTGAGCAGCAATCTTTTCAAACGGCTTCTTTCTTCCGGTGATTCAATCTTTTGACTCACCGACACCCGGTCTGAGAAAGGAATAAGAATGAGATTTCGACCAGCAAGGGAAATTTCTGAAGTCAGCCTCGGACCTTTTGTTGAAATGGGTTCTTTGGCCACCTGAACAAGGACTTCCTGTCCGCCTGTCAGGACTTCGGAAATTGTACCGTTTTTATTGATGTCTTTTTCCGGTTTGAATTTGTGCAGTGAGACATTTCCCTTTTTGGCTTTACACTGCTTAAGGTATTTGTTTAAACTCAGGAACTGAGGTCCAAGATCAAGATAGTGAAGAAAAGCATCTTTCTCGTACCCCACATCCACAAAAGCTGCATTCAGTCCGGGCATGATTTTTTTTACTTTACCCAGATAGATATCGCCAACTGCGAATTTGACATTGGTTTGTTCACGTCTTAATTCAACAAGACGTTTATCTTCCATCAAGGCAATGACAAGTTCGCCGGGAGTAACATCAACAAATAGTTCTGCACTCACGCAATACGAATTTAATTAAATTAACATTATTTCAAAGAACGAAAAATTTATAAACACACCAAACAAAAGAACAAACAACCGTTTACCGATTGCTTGTTCTTCAATGGTTTTTATGGAGTCAAAAGAAGATTATTTCTTCTTTTTATGACGATTCTTCCGGAGTCTTTTCTTCCGTTTGTGGGTTGACATCTTATGCCGCTTTCTTTTTTTACCACTTGGCATAGCAATTCAATTTAAATGTTACACAATTATTTCACATTGTTCTTCACCTTCGTCACGAAACTCTTTGAAGGCTTGAACGAAGGGATGTAGTGCTCAGGAATAATAATGGTTGTGTTTTTCGAAATGTTACGGGCAGTTTTCTCTGCACGCTTTTTCACGATAAAACTACCAAATCCTCTGAGGTAGACGTTTTTCCCTTTAATAAGGTTTCCCTTTACTGTTTCCATGAAGGCTTCAACAGTCTTCTGAACTGTTACCTTCTCAATTCCAGTATTTTTCGAAATCTCGTTAACAATATCAGCCTTTGTCATCGCTTTGTAAAATTATTTAATTATCAACTAATTACACGTCAATTTTTCTTTTCAGGATGCAAATATAAAGGAATTCCATAAGAAAAAAAACAAAACCTCTATTTTTGCTTAAAATTTTCATAATGACCCAATTCGCTCAACTAATCAAAAAATGGTATCATCAGAATGGCAGAATACTACCATGGCGGGAAACCCGTGATCCATACAAAATATGGGTTTCTGAAATCATACTGCAACAAACACGAATAGAGCAAGGTATAAAATATTACAACAATTTCTTGAAAGCATTTCCCGATGTTTTTGCACTTGCAAATGCTTCAGAAACTGAGGTGATGCAGCTATGGCAGGGGTTGGGATATTATTCGCGTGCCCGCAACATGCACGAGGCAGCCAAAACCATTGTAAACGAACAAGATGGTTTCTTTCCGCAAACATACAAAAAAATTCGAACTTTAAAAGGCATTGGGCCATATACCGCTTCAGCCATTTCATCTTTTGCTTTCAATCTCCCATATGCCGTGGTTGATGGAAATGTCTCCCGAATTCTTTCCCGATACTTTGCCATCGAAACCCCTATCGATTCCAACCAGGGGAAAAAACAATTTCAGGCACTGGCTGAACAGCTGCTTAACCGGGATGATCCGGCCACCCACAACCAGGCAATTATGGACCTCGGGGCCCTCATATGCAAACCCGGCATTCCCCTCTGTCACAAATGCCCGGTGGCCCAACTTTGTCAGGCCCGAAAAAATGAAAACCCAAACAGCTTCCCCGTCAAAAGCAAAAGAAAAACCAGGAAAAAAAGATTCCTGAATTTTCTGATCATCCACCACAAGGAAAGGATTTTAATAGAAAAAAGAACGGGTGACGACATCTGGAAAGGATTGTATCAATTTCCCCTGATAGAAACTCATGAAAAGACAGATCTGGCGAGTATGGAAGGAAAAATCAGGAGCATCACGGGGAAGCACATGAAAGCCACAAAAATATATGAAAAAAAACACATCCTCACCCACCAGGAGCTGCACGCCGTTTTCTTTAAGGTGAAATGGCCTGATGACCTGCCGCCGCCTGAAGTTAAAGAGACCGACAACGCCGCCTTTTATTCTGTCGCCGAGATTAATCAGCTGCCTTTTCCACAGTTAATCCGGGAAAATCTCGAAGAATTAATCTTAATAGACCGATAAATTTTAGACCATTATCAAAAAAATCACCCATACATTATAACATGCATTTAAAAGTTTAGTACTTTAGCTGATTGGAAACCTAAAAACCCATTTTCAAACATGATCAACAAAGTCATTTTAGTAGGAAACGTAGGCAAAGACCCGGATGTAAGATATTTCGACAACAACGAAGGTGTTGCCAATTTCCCTCTGGCCACAACTGAACCTGCTTTCACCACACGGGACGGAAAGCAGATCCCTGAACGAACCGAATGGCACAACATCACCGTTCGCCGCGGACTTGTAAAAGTAGCCGAATCGTACATCCGGAAAGGGACGCAACTGTATATTGAAGGAAAGTTGCGCACCCGCTCTTATGAACAAGAAGGCGTGACCAAATACATCACGGAAGTCATCGTTGAAACCTTGAAGCTTTTAGGGCGTAAGGGCGACAATCCGGCTATGAATGAAAACAAGTCCGGCAATCAGTTTTCAGCTGGCAATCAGTCAGCCCCGCAAAGCAGCCAGGGAGCCCCCCAAAACGATGCTGTGGCAGAAAGCCCTTCAGCGGCATCGAACGAAGGATTCAGGGCAGACACGGAAGAAGGGGAACAAGAAGATGATTTGCCGTTTTAAATCAATAAAAATTTAATATTCCTTGGAAACCGAGTTATTCCTGTCACATTATTTGTTGGTGGCATTTGATGTCTCATTCCTTCCCATTACAACCAGCATTTTTATTGCCATTATCGCAACCATTTTGCTGTTAATGGGTTCAGCTCTTATATCGGGTTCAGAAGTGGCCTATTTTTCATTAAAACCCGATGATATGGATCACCTGAAGGCTCACAATACCCGCCAAAGCCTTTTGGTGTTGAAGCATCTTGAGAAGCCCGAATTGTTGCTTGCTACAATTCTGATCATCAACAATTTCATCAACGTCGGCATCGTCATTCTTTCCGCATACATTTCCTCTGGCGTGGTTTCTTTTGGAAATGAAAATTCTGCCTGGAAATTCATTTTTGATGTGGTTATCATCACCGCCATCATCTTGTTTTTCGGAGAAATTTTGCCAAAAGTTTTTGCATCCCAGTCGCCACGAAATTTTGCAACCAGAATGGCAAGGCCACTTAAGGGGGCGGTACGTCTGCTCAACCCCATAAGTTTTCTGCTGGTAAAATCATCGGAATATGTGAGAAACAAAGCGGCTCAAAAAGCTCAAAACATCTCACTCAACGATCTTTCGGCCGCCCTGGACCTGACGGGGGATGAAATATTTGAAGAAAAACACATCCTGAAAAGCATCGTGACTTTTGGCAACATCAATGCCGGAGAGATCATGACAGCCCGGGTCGAGGTGACTGATCTGGATATCAAAAGTGATTTTAACAAAGTGTTGTCGGTCATCGTGGAATCAGGGTATTCACGAATCCCTGTTTTTGATGAGAGCCCGGACAACGTAAAAGGCATCCTTTATGTAAAGGACCTGCTCCCCCACCTGGGGAAAGACAACACTTTTATGTGGCAGGACCTGATAAGGCCCGCTTATTATGTACCGGAGACCAAAAGGATCAATGATCTGTTGACCGAGTTTCAGGCCAACAAAATTCACATGGCCATTGTTGTGGATGAATACGGAGGTACTTCCGGGATTGTCACACTTGAAGACATTCTGGAAGAAATCGTTGGGGAAATCAGCGATGAATTGGACGAGGAAGAAGACTTTTTTTCGGTGCAGCCCGACGGATCGCTTATTTTTGAAGGAAAAACGCTCCTGAAGGATTTTTACAAAATCACCGGCATTGAAGAAAACACCTTCGACCATGTGCGGGGAGAGGCAGAAACCCTTGCCGGATTAATCCTCGAAGTCAAAGGGGTCATTCCTGAAAAACATGAGACCGTTGAAATAGGCCCATATAAATTTACAATTATGGCTGCCGACCAAAGACGAATCAAAAAAATTAAATTTGTCCGGAAAAAGAACTTATCCAAGAATCCCCATCCCCAGGTAAGGAAATAAAATAGTCACTGTTTATTGTTGCCAGTCTTGTCGAACCGATCCTTAGGTTTTCAGATATTAGATAAATTTTATAATGCTGAAGATCTTCACTTTGACCAACAAACCCTTTTGAGTATAAACAACTAACTCAAAGGCTCTTGCAAGAATTTAACGGACTATTGTCATGATGATAAAAAAATAGCACAAAAGAAGATAGTATGCAGCCATTCAAACACACGATATTAAAGTTCCTTCCCTTCATCCTGTTGCTTGCATATGCATGTAATAACAGCAATCCGCCCAAACCTCGCGGGTACTTCCGGATTTCCCTCCCCGAGAAGGAATATTCTCAAATCGATACCACCCTGCCATATCAATTTGAAAAGCCCCTTTACGCCCGGTTCAAGCCTGAGGAAGATGAAAAAAGCCAGCAATATTGGGGAAATCTTGCATTCCCCCGTTTTGAAGCAAAAATTCACCTGAGTTACAAAGAAATTGAGGAGAATCTCTATAAATTGTATGAAGACAACAGGGAGCTTGCTTTTAAACACACCGTCAAAGCCGATGCCATCAAAGAACGGATGTTCAATTCGCCAGAGAATAATGTTTATGGCATTCTTTACGAAATTCAGGGCAACACCGCCTCTCCCGTTCAGTTTTATGTAACCGACAGCACCAAACATTTTCTTCGCGGATCCCTGTATTTCAACACGGTTCCCAACAAAGACTCCATTGCCCCGGTGCTGGACTTTATTCGCAAGGATATCGTCCACATGATGGAAACCCTCAAATGGAAAGATCTGTAAATGCCTTTGTTGTTCGAAAGCCGGGAAACAGATCCTGTCCGTATAGCTGTATGGAAAATCACCGAGGGAGAAGAGGATTTTTTACAAATGCTTCCAAAGCTGGCCCCTTCCGATTCCGATTTTCTGTCCGAAATATCGTGGCAGCCGCGCAGGTTGGAATGGCTTGCTTCCAGGGTGCTGCTTCACCAAATGACAGGGTTTTATCCTGATGTATGCTACAAAGAAAACGGGCAACCTGAAATGAGCAGGTGCAACGAACACATCAGCATTTCCCATACCCGGGACTTTGCAGCCATTGCATTATCAACCCAAGATACGCCGGGAATAGACATTGAGCGCCCTTCCCCCCGAATCGGGAAAGTAAAAAACCGTTTTTTAAATGATCAGGAAAAAAAATATATTTCCCCCAACACGGAAGATGAGCAGATTGGATTGATCTGGTGTGCCAAAGAAGCCATATTTAAGAAAGCCGGTCAAAAGGGATTGAATTTCCGGGAAGACATCATCATCTCTCCTTTCACCCCAAAAGAAAAAGGCCCTTTTTCGGCCTCGTTGTTTCCAGGTTGGGAGCAGGAAACAGGCATTGAACTCTATTATATCAAGAGGAATGAATTCTATCTTGCCTGGACCACGCATTAACCTGTGGCTTCTCATTTAACACAGCCAGTCATAACCGAAAAGTTCGATCAAGGACACAGAAAAAGCCAAAAAACGTATATTTGTGCCAAAAGAAACCCAGGTCTACGTGAATATTCAGGAATATATAGAAGTCAACCACGCAAAAAACCAAAAGATGCTGGCCTTGCTTATCGATCCCGATAAATGCAGGAAGGACACTCTTGTAAAACAAGCCAGGTTAATCGAAGAGCACCAACCTCATCTTGTCATGGTCGGGGGAAGCCTGACCAGCCAGCCTGTGGGTGAAGTGGTCCGCTATCTGAAAGAAAACACCTCCCGACCGGTAATTCTTTACCCGGGACATCCTGTCCAGGTCTCGTTCGATGCCGATGCCATTCTTTTTCTTTCCATGATCTCGGGCCGGAATCCTGAGTTGCTCATTGGGGCCCATGTCACCATTGCACCTGCTATCAGGCAAAGTGGGATTGAAACCATCTCCACCGGTTACATGCTTATTGACGGAGGTGTGCCCACTTCGGTAGAATACATCAGTCAAACCCGACCCATACCCGCTGATAAAACAGATATTGCAACAGCCACTGCCATCGCAGGTCAGTTATTGGGACAGAAATTAATCTATA
Source organism: Bacteroidota bacterium (assembly GCA_051744695.1). GTDB lineage: Bacteria > Bacteroidota > Bacteroidia > Bacteroidales > Marinilabiliaceae > Marinilabilia. The sequence goes on from JBNJDH010000041.1 coordinate 8,253, forward strand.
TGGATGCGGGAAGCGGGGCCCGTGATGTTGTATCCCCTCAAATGATCGAAGCCGTAAAAAACCAGGTTAATGTGCCATTGATGATTGGGGGAGGAATTGATTCCTGCGAAAAAATTTCCGTCGCCTTTAACAGCGGTGCAGATATTGTGGTAACCGGTAACATTATGGAAAAAGACCCCGAATTGCTTGATTCATTCATGAAGATCACCCGTCAGTCGTAATAGGTTCCGTATCTCAACACCTCCACATCCTCCATCGTGATCAACCCCCCTGCATCGGCTTTATCCATAAGCCGATTGATGACGCGTGCAAAGTCACTCAATCGCTGATAAACATCAACCATTGTGATCACAACCGGGACATCATCGGAAAGAGCAAAAATTTTTCCACTGTGCAACAAACTTCCGGCACCGTATGACAACTTGCCACGTGTGACCGTGATGCCGGCAATTTTATATTTTTTTGATGCATAAACAATGGCTTCATAGAGCGGGCGCTGATAAACCCGGTCAGATTCTCCGACAATTATAACCAGCTTTTTCACGTGACCTGACAGATTCATGGTTTTGGTTTTTACCTGAATAAAACGGAAGATAAAACGTTTGGTCAGGAGAAATTAGTATGTCCCTCAATTTAAACATTCGCTCTGACAAATTCAACGGGTTTATGACCAGCAAAAGCCATTCTCTCTCTTCATGCTTTTTAACAACCGTTGACAAAAAACATACAACCAGAAGTTGCAACTTATTACGGATTTATTAATTTTACGGTCGACCCTTTTTTACTATATTTTTTAACCTTTTAAAATACATACTATGAAGGTATATCAGGCCGATCAGATCAAGAACATTTCGCTGCTTGGAAGCAGCGGCTCGGGGAAAACCACCCTTGTGGAAGCTATGCTTTTCGAGGGTGGTGTTATAAAACGCAGGGGCAGTGTTGAAAACAACAATACTGTTTCCGATTATCACCGGGTAGAACATGAATATGGCTACTCGGTTTTTTCATCTGTACTCTTCACAGAATGGCAAAATAAGAAACTGAACTTTATTGATGCACCCGGTGCCGACGATTTCATCAGCGGAGCCATCACGGCCTTAAACGTAACGGACACCTCACTCATGGTACTCAATGCCTCGCAGGGTGTAGAGGTCGGAACCGAAAACCTTTTCAGATACACAGAAACTTATCACAAACCGGTTATTTTCGTTGTTAACCAGCTCGACCATGAAAAGGCCAACTTCGAAAACACAATGGAATCGGCCCGTGAAGCCTTCGGTTCCAAAGTGGTAATTGTCCAGTATCCTGTTAATGTAGGGCCGGAATTCAGTGCACTTGTGGATGTATTGAAGATGAAAATGTATCAGTGGGGCCCCGACGGCGGAGAACCCGACATCATTGACATTCCTGAGAGCGAAAAAGCCCGTGCCGATGAACTCCACAACGAATTGGTGGAAGCAGCCGCCGAGAATGATGAGGACCTTATGGAACTTTTCTTCGACAAGGGCACCCTTGATGAGGAAGAAATGCGGCGAGGGATTCGTAAAGGCCTTCAGGGACGGGACCTTTTCCCTGTTTTCTGCGTGTCTGCTGAGAAAGACATGGGTGTTCGGCGTTTAATGGAATTTCTTGGCAACATCATCCCCCTTGTTTCACAAATGCCCCCCAAAAAGAACAGCAAGGGAGAAGATGTCCCCTGCGATCCCAATGGCCCCGCATCCCTGTTTGTCTTTAAAACCAGCATCGAACCTCACCTGGGAGAAGTCAGCTTTTTCAAGGTGATGTCGGGACGTGTGACCGAAGGCATGGACATGACCAACATGAACCGCCAGGCCAAAGAACGACTTTCGCAACTTTATTGCATGGCCGGAAACACGCGGCACAAGGTTGAAGAAATGCAGGCAGGCGACATTGGGGCTACTGTAAAGCTTAAAGAAACCAAAACCAACCATACACTCAACGCCAAAGGTTGTGAGCATGTATTTGAACCCATCACTTATCCGGAGCCTAAATTCCGAACAGCCATCAGGGCCGTTAATGAAAGTGACGATGAACGAATGGGAGAAATTCTCCAACGAATGCATGAAGAAGATCCCACCATTATAATAGAATACTCCAAAGAACTGAAACAAGTATTGGTACACGGACAGGGAGAGTTTCACCTAAACACCATGAAATGGCGCATCGAAAACAATGAAAAGCTGCCCGTTGAATTTCAGACCCCCAAAATCCCATACCGTGAAACCATCACAAAGCAGGCCAGATCGGATTACCGTCACAAAAAGCAATCCGGGGGAGCCGGACAATTTGGGGAGGTTCACCTCATCATCGAACCTTATTATGACGGAATGCCCGACCCCGCCTTATATAAATTTGACGGACATGAATATAAAGTCAACGTCCGGGACACCGACGTGGTCGAACTGCAGTGGGGCGGCAAACTGGTTTTTTGCAACTGTATTGTAGGCGGGGCCATCGACAACCGCTTCATGCCGGCCATTTTAAAAGGCATCATGGAAAAAATGGAGGAAGGGCCACTCACCGGTTCTTATGCACGAGACATTCGGGTTTGCGTGTATGACGGGAAAATGCACCCGGTAGACTCCAATGAGGTCAGTTTCAAAATCGCCGGACGCAGCGCTTTTAGCCAGGCATTTAAACAAGCAGGCCCAAAAATACTGGAGCCCATTTACGACGTGGAAGTCAGAGTTCCATCCGATCGCATGGGGGATGTCATGAGTGACCTTCAGGGACGCCGTGCTCTCATCGAAGGCATGAACAGCGAAAAAGGATTTGAAGTGATCAAAGCCAAGGTACCCCTTAAAGAGATGAACAAATATTCCACTTCTCTGAGTTCACTCACAGGCGGAAGAGCATTTTACACTATGAAGTTCGAAAAATACGATAAAGTGCCGCCCGAAATTCAGGAACAATTGCTAAAGGCTTACGAAGAAGAACAAAAAACTCAGAAAAAAGAGGAATGATCCCTCTTGACAATCTGTTCAGTTTTTATATTTTTTCAAAAGGCTGTCTCAATAGGCAGCCTTTTTTTCGTGGTTGCTTGTGAACATAGAAGGCATTTGTGAGTTTACAGATAAAGAACCGTAAAAACCAGAGCTCATGAAAGTAGCATTTTTCAATACCAAATCATACGACAAGGAATTTTTTGAACAATATGTGCAAAACACCGGGGTGGAACTCACATTTTTTGACGGGACCCTGAATTGCGAAACCACCGAGCTAACCCGTGGTTATGATGCGGTCTGTGTATTTGTGAACGACCAACTCCATGCCGATGTCATTGAAAAACTGGCTGAACACGGGGTCAAACTCATAGCATTGCGCTGTGCCGGTTTTAACAATGTAGATCTTGAAGCCGCAGAAAAACATCAAATAAAAGTGGTAAGGGTCCCCGCGTATTCCCCATCGGCTGTGGCAGAACACGCCGTAGCCCTTATTCTTACACTCAACCGAAAAACACATAAAGCTTACAACCGCGTTCGGGAAAACAACTTTTCCCTGGAAAGATTGACTGGTTTTAACCTTCAGGGCAAAACTGTAGGAGTAATCGGCACGGGAAAAATCGGCGTCGCTTTTTCCCGTATAATGAAAGGGTTTGGTTGCCGGGTGCTGGCCCATGATCCTTATCCCCGCCAAGACCTACAGGATGAAGGAATTGTTTACACTGAAAGAGATGAGCTACTTGAACAATCCGACATAATCTCATTGCATTGTCCGCTCACACCCGAATCAAAGCATCTGATCAACAAGGTGACCATCGACCAGATGAAGCCCGGCGTCATGCTTATCAACACGAGCCGTGGAGCCCTCATCAATACCAAAGATGCCATTAAGGGTTTGAAAAAAGGAAAGATCGGGTACCTCGGAATCGATGTTTACGAGCAGGAAGAAGATCTGTTTTTCAGAGACCTTTCGGAGAACATCATACAAGACGAAACCATTATGCGGCTCATCAGCTTTCCCAATGTGCTGATCACATCTCATCAGGCCTTTTTCACGAGGGAAGCACTTGAACAGATCGCTTCAACAACGATTCAGAACATACTCGATTTCACAAACAACAAATCAGTGGTCAATGAAGTAACCCCCGGCCATTAACATTTCAAATAAAGTTGCTACAGGTCTATCGGCATTTTCAAATCAATAAGGTAGCATGAAAACCCGGAACAAATAAATACAACGCCGATAGGCCTTTGGCATTTTCTTTCCGCAACAATCAATTTTCTGTTTTACCAATTCACGAATATTGCTTACATTTAAAATAAGATTCCGTAAATCATTTTGACTATCCATAGATCAAAAGCTCAAAATAAATTATCTTTGAAGAAAAACGAGGAAATCAATGAAACGAGCATGACAAGGCTTGTCACAAAAGAACATGTATAAGTTCTTGCATACGAGTTTCATTAGGCCTTAAAAAAACAAACTTTATACGGATGAAACGAGCATGACAAGGTTTGTCACTAAAGAAGATGTATAAACTTTAATCATGCGAGCCTGCCTGGCGGCTTATGAAAGAGAACCATTCTCTTTTTTGATGCAAAACCACTGATATTGACGGTTGCATATAAATAAGCCGGCAGACAGGCCTGCCTGCCGGCTTATTGAAAGGCAGCTCTTGTTTTTTGAGAAAAATTCTGATGAGAAAATAGATTCTTTTCGAGAAACCGTCAGGCAGGTTCCATTCGGCCAATGATTTAAATAAATTATATACTGATGAAAAACCAGTCCAGGAAAATTCGCCTTGGCATTTTTGTGATAATCAGCTCCGCCCTGTTACTTTTTCTTGTTATATATTTCACAGCCAAGGAACTGTTCGAAAAGACCGATACTTACTATGTTTCGTATCAGGATGAATCGGTTAGTGGCATGGAGGTCGGAAGCCCCGTGAAATATCTGGGCATTAATGTGGGAACCATTTCGGACATTCAGATTGATCCGGATGACATTACCAGTATTGTTGTTGAGCTTTCGTTAGACCACGGAACACCGATTAAAGAAGATACCAAAGCCGACATCACCTCATTGGGAATAACAGGACAAAAAGCCATTGAAATACGCGGAGGGACCAATGAAGCTGATGTTCTGAAGCCAGGGTCCTATATCAAGCCGGGAAGTTCATTATCGTCAGAAATTTCCGGAAAAGCAGAAGTAATTGCCGAAAAAGTGGAAAATGTACTAAACAACCTTCAGGTTTTTACTCATCCCGACACGCTTGACAAAATCACCCAAATGCTTGACAATTTCTCCCGTTTGGCCAACAATGCCGACCATACCATTCTGAAACTCGACACCATCATTTCTCAAAACGAAGACGATTTCAGATCAACCATGGTCAAAGCAAACAAGATCAGCGAATCTCTGCTTGCATCAAGTCAAAACATCGAAACCACGGTCCAGCAAATCGAAAACCTGGCAGGAAGCGATTCCATTCAGGACATTATTGGCAATACCCGTGAAGTCACTCAAACTCTGAAAGAAACCAATTTCAGCCAGCTGATTGAGGATCTTGCCAACACCGCACAACGCACCCAGGAGTTACTAATCAAAGTAGATGACGACATAAACAAGAGCGGACAGAGTATTGTAGAAAG
>JBNJDH010000042.1:0-13745 GCA_051744695.1 Bacteroidota bacterium
TGGATTTTCTTTCAGGCCTGGATGCCAGTTATAAAGATGAATTATTGACCCGCAATGGTAGCCTGAATCCTGAATACCGTGACAGGATCAAATTGATATAGCAGACCTCTACACAGGACCAGGAACTTACTTATTCTTTTGATGCCCCTTTGGAGGGCAGTCATCAGTTGGAGTTGAGAGCCACTGATTCCGATGCCGATGAGACTGATGCGGCTACAGTGGATTTCTACATAAAAGAACCTGTGGTTGAAGAGCCGCTTCCAGAGGGTATGCGGAAAGGCGCCAATGTTGTGGATGACAATACCGTGACTTTAGTCTTGCAGGCGCCTGATAAATCATTTGTCTATGCCATTGGTGATTTCAATGATTGGGAGCCCCGGCCCGAAGCCCAGATGAAAAAGGACGGAGAATTTTTCTGGATCACCCTCTCCGGGTTGGACCCCGATAAGGAGTATGCCTACCAGTATTACATTGATGGTGAAACAAAAGTGGCCGACCCTTATACCAATAAAGTGCTTGACCCATGGAACGATGAGTATATCCCCGACCGGATTTATCCCGACCTGAAGCCCTATCCCGCTGCCAAAGGGGCCGAGGGAATCGTTTCTGTTTTCACACCCACGCCCGAAGAATACCAGTGGCAGGTGGATGATTTCACCCCGCCGCCTGCTGAAGATCTGGTAATCTATGAAATGTTGATCAGGGATTTCACAGAAAATCAGGATATAAAAACGGTGACCGATACCCTTGATTATCTTGAAAGATTGGGTGTCAATGCCATTGAGCTGATGCCTTTTAATGAGTTCGAAGGCAATGACAGCTGGGGGTACAATCCATCCTTTTATTTTGCCACCGATAAAGCCTACGGAACCTTCAATGATTTTAAAGAATTTGTTGATGAATGCCATGCACGTGGTATTGCCGTGATCATGGACATGGTGCTGAACCACAGTTACGGTCAGTCGCCTTTGGCTCAAATGTGCCTTGAGGGAGGGAAGCCGTCTGAGAACAATCCCTGGTACAACCGTGACCACAATATGGAAAATACGGATGCCCAATGGGGGTACGATTTTGATCACGAAAGCTCCTATACCCGGGAGCTTGTCGATAGCATCAATTCCTTCTGGATGTCGGAACTGCGGATTGATGGCTTCCGGTTCGACTTTACCAAAGGTTTTACCAACACATCCTATGGGCCTAATTCCTGGGCAAGTGGCTATGATGCCGATCGCATTGCCATTCTTAACCGAATGTCAGAAGAAATATGGAAACGAAATTCCGATGCGCTTGTTATTTTTGAGCATTTGTCTGACAACAGTGAAGAGAAAGAGTTGGCTGAAAATGGCGTGTTGATGTGGGGCAATATGAATCACCCTTTCAGTGAAGCTGTAATGGGGTATAATGACAATGGCAACTCCGATTTTTCATGGGCTTCTTATCAGGAACGTGATTGGAACGAACCTCATGTGATTGCCTATATGGAGAGTCACGATGAGGAACGGGTCATGTACCGGGCCCTGAACAACGGCAATTCGTCAGATGGTTACGATGTTAGGGAAACCGAAACCGCACTTATGCGCTCTGCCATGGCCTCTGTTTTCCTGATGTCCATTCCCGGCCCCAAGATGATTTGGCAATTTGGCGAGATGGGGTATGACATCAGTATTGACGAAGGAGGAAGATTGGGACAAAAGCCACCAAAGTGGGAGTATCTGGATGATCATGCCCGGGAATCATTGTGGCATTTTTATGCCAATGTCATCACGCTGAAGAAAAAATATGATGTTTTCGGCACAGAGGATTTTCAACTTGATGTAGGTGGTGCCACGAAACGGATAATGTTGGACGGACAGGAAGTTGATGTCCGGCTCATCGGGAATTTTGGTGTAGAAGAGGGCGACATTTCTCCGGTCTTTAGTGAAACCGGCTGGTGGTACGACCATTTTCAGGGCGACAGCATTCAGGTTAGCAATGAAAATATGGAGGTATCCCTGCGCCCGGGCGAGTTTAAATTTTATACTTCAGAAAAGCTTGAAGGTTTTCGCAATGTGACTTCCTCCGGACCTGAAATTTCAGGTAGTTCCGAAGTCGTAAGTCTTTTCCCGAATCCTGCCCGCGAAGATGTTCATGTCGAACACGCTCCTGGTAAACAGCTGAAAAAGGTTGTGGTGTATGATCTTTTCGGACGTGTGGTCCTTGAAGAGGTGATGTCCGGGAAAAGTTCCTTTAATGTGTCAGGTTTAAAAGAAGGATATTATATTGTGGAAGGGCTCTTTGCAGATGACAGTCATTTCCGAACCAAAATGGTAAAAAGATAATTGATTTTTCTTTGTTCCGGGATTTTTCTTAAAAACCGGTCTGCTTTGCAGGCCGGTTTTTTTGGGTTTCTAAAAAAATGTTTAATTTCGAATTGAAACAAAACATGTATGACATCCCATAAAAGACATCTATGAAGCGGTCATTTTTCTTTCTTTTCCTTTTTTGCGCCGGCTTCGCTGTTATGGCCGGCGAAACTCCAAAACAAGAGTTTCGGGGGGCATGGGTCACCACAGTTTGGGGGCTCGACTGGCCCTCATCAACCATCCAGGAGACGGGCAACCAGAGTGAAATCGAAGAGCAAAAGCAGCAATTCATTAGCCTGATTGAATCATTGAAATCGGCCAATATCAATGCTGTGTTTTTCCAGGTGCGGTCCGAATGTGATGCCATGTATGAATCATCTTATGAACCCTGGTCGACCAACCTGGTAGCCGAACGTGGCATGGATCCCGGCTATGATCCTTTGGCTTTTGTTGTAGAAGAGTGTCATAAACGGGGAATCGAAGTTCATGCCTGGCTCAATCCATACCGTTTTGAAACGGTGTCAGGGAAATATGAAGGTTTGCCCGGGGATTACCGCCAAAATCATCCCGAATGGGTTCTCGAATACCCCGAAAAGTCGGATGGCACAGCTGGCGTATCTATTCTGGACCCTGGTAATCCTGAAGTACGCGAACGTATTGCTGATGTTGTTGAAGAAATTATCACCCAATATGATGTGGACGGGGTGGTTTTTGACGACTATTTCTATTCTTATGGCGGCACTCCGGCAGATCTGGATTCCCATTCCCAGGAAGAATACAAGCCGTCAGGGACGGAAGTGGACGACTGGCGCCGTGAAAACATTAACAAAATGATCAGCAGTGTTTATGACGTGATCCGGGAGAACAAACCGTGGGTGACTTTTGGTGTATCTCCCTTTGGAATATGGACGACCGACGAGGAGGTGGCGGAAGCCTATGACATTGAATTGCCGGAAGGAATTACCGGCATGAACGCTTATGACCAGATTTATTGCGATCCTTTGGCCTGGTTGGAAGAAGGAACGGTGGATTATTTGTCCCCTCAGATCTATTGGCCCACCACAAGCACGGGACAAAATTACGAAGCGCTGGCTTCCTGGTGGTCTGACGTGTGCAATCAATACAGTCGGCATTTGTACGTGAGTCACTCTCTGGCTGACCTGGCCGAATCGAACTATGCCCCGGAGGAGCACGGTTCATTGTTGAAAACAGCATCTGACGGAAACAGTGATATGAAAGGGCTTTCACGGATTGAATATTTTGCCTATATGCTGGAATCGCCCTTGAAAGGAACGCTCGATCCTGAAGAGTTTGGGAAGCAAATTGATATTAATCGCCGGGAAGACCGGAATGGTGCACCGGGAAGTGTTTTTTTCAGGGCGACACTGCTTTACACACAAGGATTTATCAATTATCTGACCGATCATGTATACACTGAACGGGCTTTGGTCCCGGCTCTTTCATGGAAAGCTCCGCCATTGCAGAATATTCCCGAAAACATCCGTACTGAAGGGGAGACGCTGAGATGGGACACCGACACCACCGATGTTCGTTTCGCAGTTTATGCGGCTCCTTCATCCACCGATGCAAATGAGATGTTTGGTTCACCTGAATATCTTGTGGATTTAAGCTATGAACAGAGCCTGGATTTATCAGAGTACTCCGGCTTAGATGAAGAACATCGTTATGGAGTTTCGATTGTTGATCGCTATGGCAATGAGTCGCCACCTGCTTTAATGAATTATGATCCTCCGGAAAACCAGGGGGCAAAATTGGTTTGGCCGGAACACCAGGAAAAAGTGTCGGGGGATTTTGTTTTCATGTGGGATGAGTTTGAACCTGCTTATGAATATATGATTGAAATAGCCGGTGATCCCGATTTTGAGGAATTGCTCTGCCGCCGCATGGTGACAGGTGATGGGTTTGATGGCACGAATGTGCCTTTTCAGGACGGGAGAACCTATTACTGGCGTTTGACAACCCGGGTACCCGGGACCACGGATGAAACATCGGAAATCCGTGCATTTGAATATGAGACTGGAACGGCCATTCAGGATTCTCCGGATACCCCGGTTGACTTGGACTGCCCGGGTTTTTTCAGATATCCGGAGACGAACATTAATTTTTCTCTTTCTTCCGGCTCTTCTGTCCGGTTGACTTTGCTGGATATAAACGGGCGCGTCCGGGAGGTTTTGCTGGATGAAAAACTTCCTCCGGGCAACCATTCAGTAACATTGAACAGCTCAAAAGTGGAAAAAGGAATCTATTTTCTTTACTTTGAATGGACAGGAGGAAGCTCCACCTGTAAAATGATGAACCCCTGATAATTTTATTGCTATGCGTTCAATGTTGATTTTTGCCCTCTTCGCTTTTGTTCTGTTGCCCGCCGGTGCCCGTGGCTTTCAAATTGTTTCGGTTGAAAAGCCGGATTTACCTGGTGACGGATCTTATTATCATCCTTTGTTGAGCCCCTCCGGGGAAAAAATGGCTTTTACAACTGCCGGAAAAAGGGGGTTGATGGTATATGACACTGGTAACGGTAAAGCATTAGAGGTTTCTGAAAAGTCGGTTTCTGCCCAGAAAGTGGTGTTTTCTCCGGACGAACGGCGGGTTTTTTTTACAGAAGTGTCCTACAAAAAGCGTGGCCAACGTTCTGTTTTGATGTTCTATGATCTTGAATCGCATGTGAAAGGAGAAGTGGAAAACAGATTGGTTTATCCGCCCCGGACAAAAACAAAGTGGCAGGAACAACTTCTTGGCTGGATGAACGCAAAAGCTTTTCTCGAGAACCTGAATGTCGAAGCCCTGAAGGATGGCTATTTTGATTTTCCGTATGCCCGGTCTGACGGAAATTCGATTCTTTTAAAGAATAGGAAGGGATCTACGGATCTTAAGCCCTACGGTGATGATCGATATCTCTGGGCCTCCCTGTCTCCGGATGGTGAACGAATTGCGGCGGTTTCCATGAGCCGGGGCGGATTTGTTTGTGATGTCAAAGGAGAGCATGTACGTGAAATTGGCGAAATGGAAGCCCCGGTATGGATGACCAACCAATGGATTGTGGGCATGGTGACTGAAGACGACGGCCATTATATAACCGGTTCCTTTTTGCGGGCTGTCAATGTTGATGAAAACAACTCTTTTCGTCCCGAAGTTCCGGGCGATAAGGTGATGCACCCTTCTGTTGCCACCGGGAAGAATCTGATCGCCTGCCATACCGATGGAGGTGAGATCCTTTTGATGAAATTTGAATGGCAGAAATAAAAATCTCGATCTATTGAATTATGAGTCGTTTCACTACTAAAATGTTGTTGCCGCTCTTCCTTTTTTGGGCGGGCTACATGACTGCCCTGGCACAACCTCAACCTTCAGGGGATGTTGAGAAGATCATATCCTCCGAAGAACATTTTTATATGAATGCTGAGTGGTCGCCGGATGGAAAAACCTTTGCTTTTTCAGCAGAAAAATATAACGGGATATGGATCAGTGATGCCGGTGGAGATGAAGTTCGGCAAATCACTTCCGACCGCAGTGCCGGCTTTGGTTTCAGCTGGTCGCCCGACGGGCGCACGATTCTCGCCCGCCCCGTGTTGAAGGAAGGTGGCCAAAGATTCCACCAGGTTAAGTTGTATGATGTTGGCTCAGGGGAGGAAGATCTGTTGGTTCCTGCTACCCGTTCGTTGGAGCGATTGCCCGTGTGGAGCCAGGGGGGGCGTAAGGTGGTGATGAAGAAAGAAGGGCGTAAAAAGGCCGTAGAGAGCGGCAAAGGGCATTTGAAAAGCCGGTTTTCTGAGGGCGACAAAGGCTTGAATTTTGGCGGCGCCCTGGTAACTGTTCCAGACAGGGACGGCTCGGATGATAAGGATGTGGAATTCCCCGGGTTTGATGGGCACTATGTATTTAATTGCGAGGTTTCCCCCGATGGTGAAAAGATGGTTTTTGAAGTGAGTGGCCTGGGATTGTTTGTCTCCAATACCGATGGATCGGATAAACAAAATATAGGAAGGGGCGAACATGCTTCCTGGATGCCCGGCAGCCGGTTTGTGGTCGTCACCCGTGTTGAAGACGACGGGCATACCATCACTTCAGGCAATTTATTTGCTGTAGATACCAGAACAGGCGACTATTTCCCCCTTTTGAGCGGCGATGATGTCATTGCCCTGAAGCCTTCTGTTTCTCCGCAGGGCGACAAAGTACTTTTTGATGATCCCCGGACCGGCGATATCTATATGATAAAAATTTCAAATCAGTAAATGTGTGTTTTATGAAAAAAGCCTCTACACTTCATAAACCGGTGCTTGTGGTCATTCTTTTGCTGTTTACCGGAAATTTTGTTTCTGCCCAGGTGGAGGGCCTTGCCGGGTGGAAGTTGTTTCTTGATCCGGGACACTCCCAACAGGAAAATATGGGTCTTTACAATTATTCTGAAGCCGAAAAGGTGCTGCGCGTGGCTTTTGAGTTAAGGGATATGTTCGAAGAACAAACCGATGTAGGGGAAGTGCATCTGAGTCGCCGCGATGATCAGGAACAGATGTCTTTGGAAGCACGCACAACGCTTGCCAATGAGCTGGGTGTCGATTTTTATTACTCCATTCACAGCGATGCCGGTGATGCTTCCGAAAACAGTACATTGACGCTTTATGGCGGCTGGCGCCGGAATGGAGTAACCGTGGAGAAAACGCCCCGCGGCGGTGCAGAATTTGGCGACATTCTACATGATGATCTTTCCGGTGCCATGCGGATCTCCGACCGGGGCAATTGGGCTGATCGCAACTATTACCTGGGTGATGATGTTGATCAACATGAAAAGCAGCATTCTTATCTTTATGTAAACCGGACAACCAATATGCCTTCGCTGCTCAGCGAAGGGGGCTTTCATACCAATCCCGAACAGCAACAAAAAAACCTCAATGCCGAATGGAAAAAGATTGAAGCTCTGTCGGCTTTTCGTTCTTTGCTTTTTTATCTTGAGCTGAAGCCGCCCGAGACGGGGATTGTCACAGGGATTATTACCGACAAGGAGACCGGAGAGCCTGCAAATGGGGTGACGGTGACAGTGGAGGATCAGACCTATACCACCGATACTTATTCGTCTCTTTTTCATGAATATTCCGACGATCCCGGGAAGCTTCGCAACGGTTTTTACTGGATTGACGGATTAACCCCCGACAGAGATGTGGAGGTTCATTTCAGCTCTGATGACTTTGAAGACAAAACCGTTAGTCATACCGTGGTTTCTGACCCGGAAGGGGCTACGCGGAAAATTCTGAACCATTTGGATGTGGAATTGCTCAGTGTCGTGCCACCTGTGGTTGAGAACATCAACCCTGCAAGCAATGAGACAGGGCTTTATCCCGGCGATGATGTTAAAATCGAATTCAGCCGGAAAATGGACAGGGAATCTGTTGAACAGGCCATTTCCTTAACTCCGGCTGTGGATGTGGATTTTGACTGGCAAAATGATTTTACATTGAGGATCCGTACCTCTAATTTGGATTATGAAACCTCATATGACCTGATCATCGACGGAGCAACAGCCCGGAATGCACTTACCAGTCAGGAGCTGGACGGAAACGAAGACGGAGAAGAAGGGGGTGATTTTGAACATTCATTTGTTACAGCTCCGGAAGACACCGATCCTCCTGAAGTTGAAGTCTTCCAGCCTTCTGAGAATAACGCTGCCCGGGTTGTTCGTCCCGTTATCCGGATGGTTTTCGACGAGGAGATTGATCCCGGCTCTGTTGACAGCACGATGATTGCAGTGCGTCCGGCTGATGGGAATAATGAAAATGTAAAGGGCTGGGTACAACATATGGTCGTGAAGGAACAGAGCGTTGTGCATTTTTTTCCCGAAAAAGATCTTGAAGAAGAGGGTGTTTATGAAGTAATTCTTCATCCCGGCATTGAAGACCTGAACGGCAATCAGACCGGTGAGATGACCTTTGGGTTTAAGGTTTCCGGCAAAGCCAATCCGGATGTAACGGTTATGGATGATTTTGAGCAAAACGTTTCCGGATGGTGGAAGCCTCAGCAATCCGGTTCCACCAGGGGCGTTATGCCGGAAGAAACAATCCGCGAACATGAAGCGGACATCGTTTGCCTGACCACCGGCAGTGGCGGAAGCATGAAGCTGAATTATGGATGGGAGGATTCCGCGGATGGATACATCCGTTTGTACTTGCCTCCGGATGCTGAACAAAACAACCATCCTTTTGGCACGGAACATATCCTGAAAGTTTGGCTTTTGGGAGATGGGTCGGGACATGATTTCCGTTTTGTGGTTAAGGATGGAGAAGGTACTTATGAGGCTTCTTCCTGGAAAAGCATTGACTGGAAAGGATGGAAACTTGTGGAATGGGATTTGTCTGATGATCCCGTATTTGGATGGGGTGACGGAAACGGAAAGTTAGATGGAGACGACTTTGTTCTTGATGGTTTTCATTTTCGACCCGGCAATGAAGATGATTTGAAAGGAGAATGGTTTTTTGACCATTTGCATGTGGTTAAAGGCGAGGATGCCAACCACATCAATGATTTATCGGATGAGAATTCCATTCGTTTGTATCCCAATCCTGTGGAGCGTGTGATGTACGTTGAAACCAGCGGAAAATCCGGGAATATTGAGCTTTTCGATCAGAATGGGCGGGAAATTATAACTCAAAAAATCCATAGTGGCCGAAACGAAATTGATCTGGGGCATCTTCCGACCGGCATATATGTGGTTCAGCTAAGAACCGAAGGAAAAGTTTATTCAGAAAAGGTTGTTGTCCGGCCATGATCATGTGGACGATGTTTCCGTTTTCTTCTTTGTTTTTAAAGCTTTTCCGACTATTTTTGTTTTATGATGTCAAACGATTCATTCCGTCATAAAGGGCTGCGCAACCGTCTGGTGCAGGAAGTCAGGCGCAAAGGAATAACCGATGAACGAGTGCTTGATGCCATAGGCAGGGTTCCCCGTCATCTTTTTATGGACAGCTCGTTTGTAAAACTTGCCTATCAGGACCAGGCTTTCCCTATCGGGCATGGGCAGACCATATCCCAGCCTTATACGGTCGCTGTCCAGACCGAACTTTTGCAGATTCAACCCGGCGATCAGGTGCTGGAAGTGGGGACCGGCTCGGGCTACCAGGCCGCAGTACTGGCCGAAATGGGCGCTGATGTTTTCTCTGTGGAACGTCAGAAACGTTTGTATGAAAAGACATCCAAATTGCTTTCTTCCATGAACTATAAAAAGGTGAGATTGTTTCTTGGTGATGGGTACGAAGGACTGCCTGCTTTTGCCCCGTTTGACAAAATTCTGGTGACTGCCGGGGCCGAGGAAATACCTTCATCACTTCTGATTCAATTGAAAACAGGAGGATTGATGGTGGTGCCTGTTGGAAAAAGTGATCAGACCATGACCCGGGTCACACGGATCAATGAAGATGATTTTGAACAAGAGACTTTCGGAAAATTTGCTTTTGTTCCAATGCTTAAAGGAATCGCCAAATAGATTTGATATGCTGAACATCGAAACACAAGTTTTTAGTCCTTTTCAGGAAAACACCTACATAGTTTATACCGATACCGGTGCCTGTGCCATTGTAGATCCCGGGATGCTTTTCCCCGAGGAGCAGGATAAGCTGGTCTCACGTCTTCAGGAGTTGGGTTTGGAACCCGAAATGCTTTTGCAAACCCATTTGCATCTGGACCATGTTTTCGGAACATCCTTTGTGGCCGGGAAATGGGGGCTAAAGCCTGTTGCCCATAAAGGCGATCATTTTCTGATCGAACATACTAAGGATATGGCTTCCGAGTTTGGCGTTCAATTGCCGGAAAATCCCCCCGAACCTGAAAAATGGCTGGAAGATGGCGACCAGGTCAATTTGGGTGAGGACGTTCTGAAAGTAATTCATGTGCCTGGTCATTCGCCAGGCGGGATAGTTTTCTACCACGAAGTCCAAAAGATTCTCCTGTCAGGCGATGTGCTTTTTAAAGGAAGCATTGGCCGCTCCGACTTGCCCGGGGGTGACCAACAGGCTCTGATTGAGGGTATTCTCCAAAAGTTATTGGTTTTGCCCGATGATGTGCAGGTGTACCCAGGGCATGGACCTGCAACCACAATCGGCGAAGAAAAACAGACCAATCCTTTTCTCACCTGAAAACATCTTAAAGCAACAAGCATGGGCGGTTTACACCGGGGTCGAAACTTGGTGTTCCCGATAAACCCGGTATTTTTGACAAATATCATTGGCTTAAGTCAATAAAAATTTGTTCTTTTGACGATGAGTCTGAAACTTTGTAAATCATAATTTCTCACATATATAACCACAGAAAGATATGAGTCAATTTGTAGACCGACACATCGGACCCGATACGCGGGAAGTTGATTTAATGTTAGAAAAAATTGGTGTGGATTCGCTTGATGAGCTGGTTCGTCAGGTTGTACCTGATGATATCTGCATGGAAAAGGAGCTGAATTTATCTCCGTCGCTTTCCGAACAGGAGTTTTTGCAGCGCATCAGGGGGATTGCATCCCGGAATAAGGTATATAAGACTTATATCGGCATGGGGTATTACAATACCTTTACACCCTCTGTCATTGTCCGCAATGTCTTGGAAAATCCTGTTTGGTATACTTCCTATACACCTTATCAGGCCGAAATATCTCAGGGGCGGCTCGAAGCCCTGCTTAATTTTCAGACCATGGTCACTGAACTGACAGGGATGGAGCTGGCCAATGCTTCTCTCCTGGATGAAGGGACGGCTGCTGCCGAGGCCATGATCATGATGTTCAATCTTCGCAGTAAGAAACAAAGCAAAGCCGGTGTGGATACCTGCCTGGTAGATCCGGATATGTGGCCTCAAACCAAAACCGTTATTGAGACGCGGGCCGAACCTCTTGGCATTCAGTTGGAATTTGCCCGGCCCGGAGAGGTGCAGTTCGATCCTGATCGCCATTTTGGTGCCATTGTTCAGTATCCGGACGGGAATGGAGCCATCAGGGATTATCAGGCATTTTCCAATGAAATACATGACGGTGGCGGAAAACTGGCTGTGGCTACCGATCTGCTGGCATTGACGCTTCTGACGCCTCCGGGCGAATGGGGAGCCGATATTGTTTTTGGGTCATCACAACGCTTTGGTGTGCCCATGTATTATGGCGGCCCACATGCAGCCTTTTTTGCTTCAAAAAATGAGCACAAACGTCATGTGCCTGGCCGAATAATCGGTGTTTCGAAAGATTCCACCGGCCGGCCGGCTCTTCGTATGGCTCTGCAGACCCGCGAGCAGCATATTAAGCGTGAGCGGGCCACTTCCAATATTTGTACGGCCCAGGCATTGTTGGCTACGATGGCCGGATTTTATGCCGTTTATCACGGACCTGATGAGCTGAAAGAAAAGGCCGCTCGCATCCACAAGCTTACGGTTCAACTTAGAAATGCCCTGGTGGATAAAGGATTTAAATCCCTGAATGAGTATTTCTTTGATACGCTCACCCTCTGTTTGCCCAATGGATTGAAAGTAACAGCTCTTAAACAAAAGCTGAAAGAGAAAAAGATCAATATCCGCTTCTTCGAGGATGAAACGAAGATTGGTATCAGCCTGGATGAAACGACGGCAGAAGGTGATGTGCAAAATCTTCTGGATATCCTGACGGGAATGGTCGATGAAACAAGTGTGAACCTTGAGGATTATCCGGACAGTGAAGCTCTTCCTTCTGAGTTGAAGCGGGAATCTGCATTTATGCAGCAAAAGGTTTTCAATAGTTACCGCTCTGAGACCGAGATGATGCGTTACATCAAACGCCTGGAGCGCAAAGATATTTCGCTTGCACACTCTATGATCTCTTTGGGATCATGCACCATGAAGCTGAATGCGGCCACCGAACTCTTTTCTTTGACATGGCCCGAATTTACTTCCATTCACCCGTTTGCTCCTCTCGATCAGGCCCGTGGTTATCATGAGCTGATGGACGAATTGCGCAGCGATCTGGCTGAAATTACCGGTCTTTCTGATGTTAGTCTTCAGCCCAATTCGGGAGCAGCCGGAGAATACAGTGGCTTAATGGTGATAAGGGCGTGGCACAAAGACCGGGGCGAAGGTCATCGAAATGTGGCTATTGTGCCTTCCTCGGCTCACGGAACCAATCCTGCAAGTGCCGTTATGGCCGGAATGAAGGTGGTGGTAGTTAAATGTGATGACCATGGCAATATTGATGTGGATGACCTCCGGCAAAAGGTCGAAAAGTACAGCGATGAGCTGGCCTGCATAATGATTACTTATCCCTCCACACACGGGGTTTTTGAGCCATCAATAAAAGAAGTTTGCGCTCTTATTCATCAACACGGCGGGCAGGTATACATGGACGGTGCCAACATGAATGCCCAATTGGGGATTACCAGTCCGGGCATCATAGGGGCTGATGTTTGCCATCTGAATCTGCACAAGACATTTTCAATTCCCCATGGTGGAGGCGGTCCCGGTGTTGGGCCCATTGCCGTTGCTTCTCATCTGGTGGATTATCTCCCCTCTCATGATGTGGTTAACAACCAGCGTCAGGGGATATCGGCAGTGGCTTCAGCTCCCTGGGGCAGTCCGGGCGTACTGCCCATTACTTACGGATACATGAAGATGATGGGGGCCGAGGGACTGACCTATGCTTCAAAAATCGCCATCCTCAATGCCAATTATCTGGCTGAAGAACTAAAAGATGATTATGGCATTCTCTATTCGGGTGTGAGTGGACGAGTTGGACACGAGATGATCCTGGAATGCCGGAATCTGAAAAACACTACCGGTGTCAGCGAGATCGATATCGCCAAACGACTGGTCGATTATGGCTATCATGCGCCAACGGTTTCGTTCCCGGTACATGGCACCCTGATGATTGAACCCACCGAAAGTGAATCCAAAGAAGAGCTGGATCGTTTTCTGGATGCCATAAAGGCCATCTATGCTGAGATCAAAGAAATTGAATCCGGCATTTCTGATAAGGAAGACAATGTGATCAAACACGCGCCTCATCCCGATTATGTGGTTGTGACTGATTCATGGGATCGTCCCTATGGTCGGGAGAAAGCCGCCTTTCCAGTGAGATGGGTGCGCGATAATAAATTCTGGCCCCCCGTGGCAAGGGTCGATGATGCCTGGGGAGACCGCAATTTGGTCTGCACCTGCGAACCGATGGAAAATTACGAGGCGGAATAAATTATGAGATTAGCACCCCGATTTACCCTGTGTAATTTTTAATAAAAGAACATTTGTTTAATGTTCAAAGAATTATTACACGGGGTGAACCCGGGTGTCTTATGCCGCCACGGCATTCGCACCAGTCGGCTGCCCTCTTACCCAATGCCCGGTTGTATTCTAAATTGTGGAATTTGGGTTTTTATTAATATTCCGGGAAGTCACCTTCCCTTT
>JBNJDH010000043.1:0-13736 GCA_051744695.1 Bacteroidota bacterium
GCGGGTCGTGCGTATTTCTCCCTCAAGGACTACTTCATCGGTGGTTCCAGGCTCCACCGTCACATCGCAAAAGACACCTTCGACCTTTACATTTTCTATACCTTCATAGCGGCTCTCAACCTGATCGGCCAGGTTCTGGGCACAGGAATTCCACGAAAAACCTGTAAACAGGACCAAAAGAATAACTGCATTTTTTTTCATACGTCAATGGGTTTAAAAATAAGCGTTTTTACTAATTTTCAATATATGACGCTGCCTCCAGTGCGGAAGTTACAACCCCCTGACAAGAAAATCCACAAAATTCGGTAAAATGCAGAAAAATGGTCACAACAACTTTTCGGCAAGCCCTTGAACATCAATACCGGCAAAGTTCCCGGATGTCATCAGCAACAAATTGGTGTTCTTTAAATGAAGGGATTGCAGTCGCTGTTTGAAAGTCCGGGGATCATCGAAAACTTCCATGTCGGGATGATCAAAAGCATCAGCAACCTCATCAGCGGTAATGGCGGGAAGTTTTTTATGAGCCACGACTTCCGGGCTGAAAAAGACTATGGCTTCATCGGCATCCTCCATGGCATAACGGTATTGTGGAAGGAATTCACGGCTCAGGCTACTAAAAGTGTGCAGCTCTACAGCAGCCACCAATTTTCGTGACGGGTACTGCGCTTTAACGGCTGCCACGGAAGCCCTCACCTTAGATGGGGCATGGGCAAAATCGAAGAATATTTTCGCGTTGGAATTTTCTCCCAGGACCTGCAAACGGCGGTCGGCCCCTTCGAAAGTCCGCATCGCTTCAAGAAAATCACCGGCCGAAACACCAAGTTTTCGCGCAACCTCCATAGCCCCGGCAAGGTTCTGAAGGTTATGCGGCCCGAAAATTTTCAAAAGGAGCTCCTGCGAGCCATTCTTTACGACAGTTTGATCATCTCTGGCCACAGAATCAACTGTACGATAAGGGATGCACTCCACACGAGAAAGGCTTCCGGCAATTTTACGGACAAGCGGATCGCCTTCATAGTAAATCAAAGTTCCGCCGTCTTCAATGGTATCGGCAAAAAGACGGAACTGTTCATTGTATTCGCTCTCAGTAGGGAAAACATTGACATGATCCCAGGCCACGCCGGTTATCAGGGCAATATGGGGATGATACCACACAAACTTGGGGCGGCGGTCAACCGGGGAAGAGAGGTATTCATCTCCTTCAAAAATCGCTAAGTCCGTATCATTGGACAATGACACCATGGTATCAAACCCTTTTATGCTCGCCCCCACCATAAAATCAAATCGAAAACCCAATTCTCTCAGGGCATGAAGCAACATGGAAGTGATGGTGGTTTTGCCATGGCTCCCTGCAATGACCACCCGTTTTTTATCCCGGGTTTGTTCATAAAGATACTCAGGATAGGAATAAACCCTAAGTCCCAGCTCCCGGGCCCGTTTCAATTCGGGGTTTTCGGGACGGGCATGCATCCCGAGGATGATGACATCAATATCATTGGTGATTCGATCCGGCGACCACCCCATTTGTGCGGGCAAAAGACCATATTTTTTCAGGCGGGAACGACTGGGTTCAAAAACCTCATCATCAGAACCGGTCACATGATATCCCTTTTTATGAAGGGCAATGGCCAGATTGTGCATGGCACTGCCGCCAATGGCAATAAAGTGAATCCTCATAAATTCCTTTTCGTAACTTCACAGACATTTTCACCGGCAAAATAACCACTTTTTTTGAAAAATGTCACATGCCCCTTCCGGTATCTGCCCTTCAGAAAAACCCTGAAGCTTTGTTTTGTCGGAACAACGCTTTTTCTAATTTTATGCCGTAAAATCACCCGCCATGAAGCCAGATCTTTTTGTCGATGTCATACTCCCGCTCCCCCTGCCACGACTTTTCACCTATTGGGTTCCCCCCGAAATGGCCGGGGGACTTGAACAGGGAATCCGGGTGGTGGTCCCTTTTGGCAAAAAGAAACAATACTCGGGCATCATTTTTTCGTTGCACCACAATAACCCGGAATCCTATCAAACCAAACCATTGCTGGCTGTTCTTGAGCGCACACCGATTGTCAACCAGCAACAACTGGATTTCTGGCAATGGCTGGCCGATTATTACCAATGCACGCTGGGGGAAGTTTACAAGGCAGCTCTCCCTTCAGGACTGAAACTCGAAAGCGAGACCCGCGTTTATTATAACCCCCACTACGAGCAAACCAGCGATCTTTCTGACAAAGCCCAAAAAGTCCTTGCCTTCCTTGAACAGAAAAAAAATTGTTCGGTATCCGAGATCAATGACCACCTGCAACAAAAAAGTTGTCTGCACATTCTGCAACCCCTAATCGAAGACGGGGCTGTTTTTGTGAGCGAACAACTAAAAGACAGCTATCGCCCGAAAACAGATAATTACCTCACCATTGCACCGGCCTGGCGAACAGAAGAAGCCCTCCAGCAGGCTTTCGAAAAACTTGACAAGGCCCCCCGCCAGCTTAATCTATTGATGGGCTTCATTCAAAAGTGCGGGGGAACAGGAAATGCCATGAAAGGAGAAAGTGTTGCCAGGAAAGATCTGCTTGCCGGCGACAACAACGCTGCTGCACCTTTAAAAGAGGTCATCAAGAAGGGGATATTCGAGCAATTTGCCCGGGAAACGGGACGCCTCGACAAATCGGAAGGACCCATTGAGGAAAAAAACACCTTCTCGCTTGCCCAGTCGGAAGCCTACGAAGAAATACTAAAGGCATTCGAAAACCATGAAGTGGTTCTCTTTCACGGAGTCACCTCAAGTGGAAAAACAGAACTTTACATCCACCTCATTGAAAAACATCTTGCTCGTGGAGAACAAGTGCTATACCTCCTCCCCGAGATTGCGCTCACGACGCAGATCACGACACGGCTGAAACGGCATTTCGGCAACAAGCTGGGGATTTATCACTCCAAGTTCAGCAGCGAGGAACGCGTCGAGGTTTACCGTGATCTCCTGGAAGAAAAGAACTACCAGGTTATTCTCGGGGTTCGGTCGTCCATATTTTTGCCATTTTCTCATCTGGGACTGATTATTGTCGACGAGGAACACGAGCACTCCTTTAAACAATTCGACCCGGCCCCCCGGTATCATGCACGTGATGCCGGCATTATGCTTGCCCATAAGCAAGGCGCCAAAGTCCTGCTGGGAACAGCGACCCCATCCATTGAAAGCTATTACAATGCCAAAAAGGGCAAATACGGACTGGTGGAACTGCACTCCCGTTTTGAAGACATCAAGCTGCCCGACATCCTCGTCGCCGACACGCGGGAAGCCCGCCGGAAAAAACAAATGAAATCACACTTCACCCCACTATTGCTCGAACATACAGGAGCCGCCCTTGAACGCAATGAGCAGGTAATCCTTTTCCAGAACAGGCGGGGATTTTCTCCTTTTGTGGAATGTGAAACATGCGGATGGGTCCCCCGGTGCAAATTTTGTGATGTGAGCATGACTTACCACAAAAAGATGAATCATCTGGTGTGTCACTATTGCGGACACACCGTCACCATGCCCCAAACCTGCCAGGCCTGCGGAAGTCCGGGGCTATCAACCAAAGGATTCGGAACGGAAAAGATTGAAGAAGAGATCAGGCTCCTATTCCCGGAAAGCCGGGTGAGCCGGATGGATTACGACACCACTCGTTCAAAAAAATCTTACCAGAATATTATTTCCGAATTTGAAACAGGATCGGTGGATATCCTCATCGGCACGCAAATGGTGAGCAAGGGACTCGATTTCGACCGGGTGAGCGTGGTGGGAATCCTGAATGCCGACAACATGTTGAACATTCCGGACTTCAGAGCTTTTGAACGAAGTTTTCAAATGATGGCCCAGGTGAGCGGACGCGCCGGCAGAAAAAACAAGCAGGGTACGGTAATCCTCCAGACCGCGAACCCCGATCATCCCATCATCCAATACGTCATCACCAACGATTACGAGAGCATGTACCGTGCGCAGATCGAAGAGCGCCAAATGTTCAAATATCCGCCTTTCTACAGACTAATGCACATCATGCTTCGCCACAAAGACAAAAGAACCGTGGACAAGGCTGCCGAATCTCTGGCAGGTCGTTTACGGGCCATCATGGGAGAACGGGTCCTGGGCCCCCAGGAACCCCCTGTAAGCAAGGTACGTAACCAGTATCTGACCCGCATCATTCTGAAATTTGAAAAAGGACATGCGCCATCTCATGTCAAAAAACTTGTAAACGATACAATAGACGACATTCTTTCCACCCAACAATGGCGTTATGTCACCGTACAGAAAGATGTGGACCCTATGTAAGGAATAAGAATTCAGATATTTTTTAGCTTTGCAGGCAGATATCTGTAATAGCTTTGCTATCAGTTATATAATTGTGAATTAAAGAAATATATTTCCGTTTGGGCGGTATTTTTTCAATAAAACTATAACTTTGGCAGTTGCAATGAAATGGAAAATATAACCATTTTTTGCACCTTTGAAAAAAGTTCTATGTTATGGCCAAAATAATTGCTTTAGCGAATCAAAAAGGGGGCGTAGGAAAAACAACAACAGCCATCAACCTGGCGGCCAGTCTGGCCGTTCTGGAATATGATGTATTGGTAGTGGATGCCGACCCCCAGGCAAATGCCACATCGGGGCTGGGTTACGAAGTACGTGAAGTAGAGACCAGCATTTACGAATGTATTGTCGATGGCGAGGACCCGAAAAAAGCCATTCAAAAGGGAGAAATGGAGCATTTGTATCTTCTGCCCTCCCACATTGATCTGGTCGGTGCAGAAATTGAGATGCTCAACCGGGCCGAAAGGGAAAAAGTATTAAAAGGGGTTATCAATCAAATCAGTGATGATTTCGATTTCGTTCTCATTGACTGTTCACCGTCTCTCGGACTAATCACAGTCAATGCCCTCACGGCTTCAAACTCGGTGATCATTCCCGTGCAGTGTGAATATTTTGCACTCGAAGGATTGGGTAAACTTCTGAATACCATAAAGATTATTCAGAACAGGCTCAACCCCGAACTGGAAATTGAGGGTTTCCTCCTGACCATGTACGATTCCCGCCTCAGATTGTCCAACCAGGTAGTAGATGAAGTAAAGAAACACTTCCAGGATATGGTCTTTGAAACCCTGATTACCCGGAACATTAAACTCAGTGAAGCTCCAAGTTACGGAAAAGCCGTCGTCATGTACGATGCATCATCAAAAGGAGCTATGAGTTACCTGAACCTGGCCAGGGAACTTTTGCAAAAGAATGGCATGACCAAAATAGACAGTAAAGACAAAGTAGCAAAATAAAAAGAACAGACAGGAGACACCATGGCAAGAAAAAATGCATTGGGAAGGGGACTCGGAGCACTGATCGAAAATTCGGAGGAATACTCCCAGGGCACTCCAAAACCGGAAGCCACGGTCAATGAAGTCCCTATAGACAGAATTGAAGGGAATCCATGGCAACCCCGCTCCCATTTCGACGAAGAAAAACTTAATGAACTGGCGGCATCCATCCGGGAAATTGGCATTGTTCAGCCTCTGACGTTGCGTAAAGCCGCCGATAAATTTCAACTCATCGCCGGCGAACGCCGCCTCAGGGCAGCCAAAATCGCCGGGATGGAGACAGTCCCCGCCTACGTCCGCATGGCTGAAGATGAGACCATGCTCGAAATGGCACTTGTTGAAAACA
Organism: Bacteroidota bacterium; assembly: GCA_051744695.1. Lineage (GTDB taxonomy): Bacteria > Bacteroidota > Bacteroidia > Bacteroidales > Marinilabiliaceae > Marinilabilia. Next base: position 5,690 of record JBNJDH010000043.1, read on the forward strand.
TTCAGCGGGAAGACCTCGACCCCATCGAAGTCGCCATGAGTTATCAGCGTCTGATCGATGAGTGCAACCTCACACAGGAAAGCATGTCGGATCGCGTTGGAAAGAAACGCTCCACCATTGCCAATTATCTGCGTTTGCTTCGCCTGCCGGCTGAAATTCAACTGGGATTGCGGGAAAAGCAAATCTCCATGGGCCATGCCCGTGCCCTAATTAACCTCGAAGATGAAAAAGGACGACTGAAGATATTTAACGAGATCGTCAAAAAGGAACTGAGCGTGCGCAAAGTCGAAGAGATGGTGCGCAAAATGATGGAGGGCAATCAGGAGGAAAAAAAGAAAGAGGAGAAGGAAGAAGAAAATTTGCCACAGGAATACGAACAACTGCGGCAACAGCTCTCAAACTTTTTTAAGACCAATATTCGTTTTTCGCGCAACAATAAAGGAAAAGGGAAAATTGTTATCCCATTCCAGTCGGACGACGAACTGGAAAAAATTGTGAATGCCCTCGATAAGGCCAAAACAAAATAATCAACTCACGGGTATGGAGTGCAGGTCGTGGCGGTTGCCGGCAGGTATAAAAACCCTGATTGTGTTGGGGTATGTGCTTGTTGCAACAATGCCGGAAGGAAAAGCTCAGCAAACAGAACAAGACACCGTCTCTATGCAGGAAGACGTGACAAAGGTCCGCGATTCTTTCCATGACAAGGAAGAGTTGCACTCCCCCCACAAAGCCACCTTTTATTCTGCAATTCTACCGGGCCTTGGACAAGCTTACAACAAAAAATACTGGAAGATCCCCATTCTCTATGCCGGCATCGGGGCCATGGGGTATGCCATTAATTTCAACTCCACCAATTACATCAAATACAAAAATGCTTACCGCGATTTTCTGATTCGCGATCCCGGAAACAAATCATATAAAGAGGTCATTCCCCCCACCCTTACGGTGGAAGAAGTCGAGACCCAACATGCAGACTGGTTTCAACGGGCTTTGGAAAACAAAAGAGAATATTATAAACGGTATCGCGACCTCAGTTACATCGGGATGGCCGCCATTTACATTCTCAACCTGATTGATGCTTCGGTTGATGCCCATTTTTACAATTTCGATGTCAGCGACGACCTTTCAATGGATATCCGCCCTGCAATGATCAACCCGGGCCCCAACCCAATCCCGTCACAGAGAATGGGCATTCAAATGTCCTTAAATTTTTAAAGCTATATGGTCGCAGCGGAATTCTGATTTACGGCGGAGCAGAATCCGCCATACCTGATGGAGGAGCGGAGTTCGCCGGACCCGACCCCGGACCTGCACATGAAACATTTTGGCTCCGGCACCGTAATACACAACACATCCGGCGGAAGACGGGCCATCTTCCGCCCCGGCCACTTAAGAAAAACTATTTTCCCGTTTTTGATCGGAATCAAAAAACGACCCTTGCGGTAAAATCAAAACAACAAACAACAATGTTTACAAAATTTCAAAGCAAGATATCGATTGCCTTCCTGTTTTCTTTCTGGACGTTAAGCTTTATGGCGGGAACTTCTGCCAACGCCCAGGCCGTACTTAGTGATGAAGGTGAAGCTGTGGAAGTCTCAGAAGGTGAAATTGATGCATTTGCCACTTCCCTTGACAGCCTTGTGCATTTATGGCAAACCAACACAAGCGCCACCAATATGGTGGTAGATACCATCCCTGATGATCTTGCTAAAGCGCAGGAAGAGGTTCCTGACTCAGTCTACATACAACGACTAAAAGATCTTATGTCTCCTTTTAAGTTGACTTTCAACAGTCATGTAAAATCGTATATCAACTTATACACCAGCAAGAGGCGCGAACAAGTGGAGCGAATGCTGGGATTGTCAGAGTATTATTTCCCGATTTTTGAACAAGCCCTTGACGCCCACAACCTTCCAATGGAGCTTAAATACCTGCCTGTTATCGAATCGGCTTTGAACCCACAAGCTTTCTCACGTGCCGGTGCTTCAGGTCTGTGGCAATTCATGTATCATACCGGCAAACGATATGGTCTCACGGTCAATTCTTATGTGGATGAAAGACGAGATCCCCATAAATCGACGGAAGCGGCTGTTCAATACTTAAGCGATCTTTATGACATTTACCAGGACTGGCAACTGGTTATTGCTGCCTACAACTGCGGACCGGGAAATGTCAACCGGGCCATCCGGAGAAGCGGGAAAAGAGATTTCTGGGAGATCTTCTATTTGCTGCCACGGGAAACACGTGGATATGTACCTGCCTTCATCGCGGCCACATATACATTTCATTACCACGAAGAACATGACCTGAACCCCACCGCTGCTCATCTCCCTTTAGCCACAGATACCGTTTCGATATCCAAGCCCCTGCATTTCTCCCAGGTTTCGGAAAAGCTGGATATTCCTGTCGAAATTATCCGGCATCTTAACCCGCAATATCGTCGGGATATTATTCCCGCACAAAAAGACAACATGCCCTTGCGGCTGGCTTTCCGAAATTCCACCGCTTTTGCATCCATCGAAGATTCCATCTATAAACATCAAAGAGAAAAATATTTTCCAAACAATCAACTGGTGGTTGAGCCCGGAAACCGAACCCCGGGAACCTCCTCCCCTCCACCGGGAAAAGAAGCCGTTTATTACACCGTGCAGTCGGGTGATGTTGTCGGACTCATAGCAGAAAAGTTCGACGTTTATACTTCCGACCTCCGGTACTGGAACAACATCCGCCGCAACATGATACGGGTCGGTCAGAAACTGGTCATTTACGTCGATGAAGAAAAAGCAGACCATTACCGGCAGATTACCAAACAAAACAGCGGACAAAATGCTTCCTCACAGATCACAAGCACAGCAGACGATGGTGAATACATCTATCATACCGTGGATCAGGGAGACAGCATCTGGTCCATCTCCAAACAATACCCTGATGTATCCGATTCAGACATCATGCGCCTGAATAATATCAGCAATGCGCAGAAGATCAAACCGGGACAAAAGATCAAGATCAAACCCAAATCATAAATTATTGTATGAGTTAAGAACCGGCGGATGATACGTCCGATCAAAATATTCCTCTATTTTATCCTCACAGCTTCGCTGATCTTCCTGATCAACAAGGCGCTGAATAAAGCGGATGTATCTCTCATCCCCCCGCCGGGAATGTTCACGGAAGATTCGCAGGACACGCTCATTTCATTGGAGATCTCCCCGGAAGAACGAATAGAACCCACGGACTCGATTGCGGAAAGAGACGAAGAGAGCATAGAACAGGAAGATACGCTCATAAGTCAAAAACCGGAAAAAACCGAATCGGTACTGACAGCTCCTCCGGCATTCCGGAGATTATATCAGGATTTCATAGAAAAGGCTCAAAACTCCGGCAAGAAAACTACACCTGTCAGAGTCCTTCACTTAGGAGATTCTCAAATTGAAGCCGATCGCATCACCAGCATTCTGAGAACCCATTTCCAACAATCATACGGTGGGAAGGGACCGGGACTCATCATGCCATACGACCCACTGCGCATCAATGCCACGGTGAGACTTACCAATCAGGGAAAATGGGAGTTGGCCCACTCCTACCGCAACCACGACTACCCCGGGCCGGCCCCTTTCGGATTTCAGGGCAAAGCCGCCTGGTATCATGACGAAGAAGCAGGTTTCAGCATTGCACCGCTTTCAGGGAAACAAAGCACCCTCGGTGATTTCACTCGCGTAAGGTTACTCACGACATCACCCGTTGATTCTTTTCGCCTGAATGTTTCGGCCAACGGGAGTCTATTGTCTGACACCACCATATCGAAATCAGATTCTTTAAAAATCAACCATTTTATACTTCCCGCCCCGCCTTCGGAAATGAGCTTTCGGTTTTCGGGAGAAAGGAGTCCCCTCATTCATGGTCTTACTCTTGATGGAAATAAAGGGATTGCCGTGGACAATATCGCCATGCGCGGGAGACCATGGCCGGGCTTCAGACTGGCCAACAGCAATATTCTGAAAAGCACAGCCCGCCAGCTCAATATCGGGTTCATTATCTTACAATTCGGCACCAATGTTTTGCCCACACAAACCGATGATTATGGCTTTTATCGTGTCCATTTTTATCGCGAACTGAAACGCATCAGGGAACTATTGCCCGAAGTACCTGTCCTGGTCATCGGTGTGCAGGCCTCTGCAACCCTTAAGGATGGATCTGTCGTTCCCATGTCACATGCTTCCCTCATTTCCGATGCTCAAAAATCAGCCGCTCTGGCATTTGACATGGGATTTTTCGATCTTCACAAAGCAATGGGCGGGGAAGAGGGGGCTATAAATTGGGCTGAAGAAGGACTCATGCTCTCGGATTACATGCACTTCAGCAACAGGGGGGCAAAGAAAACAGGAAACCGGATATGGAAAGCCCTGCAATCTATTGACCTGGATCCAGCACAAAACGCCGAAAGCAACTAATCTGTCATGGACCAAATCCTGAACATATTCCAATACCGGCAGGGAGATGCCTTTATGTTCACATCCGTGGCATTCTGGGGCTTTTTCGGCTTTGTCCTTTTTGTTCATGCACTGGTATACCGCCGGCAGCTTCTTCGCACCGGTTTTCTGTTCCTGGCAAGTTTGTTCTTTTATTACAAGGCCGGCGGGTACTTCTTTTTTCTACTGGTCATCTCAACCATTGTGGATTTCTTTATTGGCCGGGGGCTCGAACATTTCACCAAAAACTGGAAAAGAAAACTCCTGTTGATCATCAGTTTGGTGGTTAACCTTGGGATGCTGGGCTATTTCAAATATGCATGGTTTTTCGCAGATGTATGGGCCGACCTTTCAGGTCAAAGTGTGGAAATGCAGGATTGGCTCGCGGTCATTTCCAACGCCATTTTTGGCACTCAGTTCAATGTCGACGACATCATATTGCCCGTGGGGATATCCTTTTTCACTTTCCAGACGATCAGTTACTCTATGGATGTTTATCGACGGCAGGTGGCACCGGTACACAACATCATCGATTTCGGTTTTTACGTCTCCTTTTTCCCCCAGCTTGTAGCTGGCCCCATTGTCAGGGCCCGGGAATTTGTTCCCCAGATCTACCGCCCCTTCGTACTCACGGAGAAGCAGATCTGGCATGCCACTTTTCTGATTATCACAGGGCTCGTGAAAAAAATGGTGTTCAGCGACTACATTGCCGTGAACCTCATCGACCGGGTTTTTGAAAGCCCTTTTCTCTACTCGGGTTTTGAGATTCTTAGCGCCATTTACGGATATACCCTCCAGATTTATTGCGACTTCAGCGGGTATACAGATGTGGCAATCGGACTGGCCATGCTAATGGGATTCCGGCTGCCACTCAATTTCAACAGCCCCTATAAAGCCCTGTCTCCTACAGAATTCTGGCGTCGATGGCACATATCGTTGTCTACCTGGTTGCGCGATTATCTTTACATTCCCCTGGGCGGGAACAGAAAAGGCAAAATCCGGACCCACATCAACCTTCTCATCACCATGACGCTGGGCGGCCTTTGGCATGGAGCTTCCTGGCGATTCATCCTTTGGGGACTCTGGCATGGAGCCGGACTGGTCCTTGATAAGCTGCTTAAAACTCTGACGTCCCGCCTGCCTGCATGGATCAGATCATGGGGAGGATTTCTTGTAACATTTCATTTCGTGGTGGCCGGATGGATATTGTTTCGTGCCCCGGATCTGCAAATTGCCTCAACCATGACCGAACGGATATTCCAGGCCTTCAACCCCGGCACAATTTTACAGGCCCTGCAGGCCAACATTTTTTCCTACGGCCTGATATTGACCGGATTTCTCCTTCATTGGCTTCCCGAGTCCGTTAAAGAAAAAGTGCGGGGCTGGTTCATCTCCCTTCACTGGACTGCCAAAGTGGCGCTGGTGGCCATCGTGGTGGTCGTGATTTGGCAATTCAGGACAGCCGAGCTGGTTCCATTTATTTACTTCCGGTTCTGACACTCGGGGGACCACCTGTTCGGCTTCAGCATCCAATTCATGGGCATGGCAAGATTTTTGAAGAAGGAAGTATACGAAAAAATCGTATTTTTGTGTGTTACCAATTTACAATTTATATAAGAAGTTATGCTGACATCACCATTGATTCTGATATTTCTGTTTTTCCTGGTCGCAAGCTGGATCGTGAGTTCCCAGTTGAAAAAACGGTTCAAAAAATACTCAAAAACACCATTGGCCAAGAACCTGTCGGGAAGTGAAGTGGCCGAGAAAATGCTTAGCGATAATGGGATTTCCGGCGTGCGGGTGGTTCCTTCAAAAGGACATCTGAGCGATCACTACAACCCGGCCACAAGGACGGTCAACCTGAGCGAATCGGTATACAGCGGGAGAAACGTAGCTGCCGCCTCTGTGGCCGCTCACGAATGCGGGCACGCCGTGCAGCACGCCCAAAGTTATGCACCGCTTAAGTTAAGATCAGCGCTGGTGCCCGTGCAAAACATGAGCGCCAAGATATTGAATGCCGTCTTTATCATGATGTTTGTGGGGGCATTTATCCTGCCCAGTGTCATTCCCTTTAGCCTGGCGCTGCAGATCATCATTGCCTGCTATGCGGTATTCACGTTGTTTGCTTTCATCACCCTGCCGGTTGAGATCAATGCCACCCAGCGGGCACTGGCCTGGCTGCATTCGGCCAATATCACCGACGGTCGCAACCACAATGAAGCCCGGGATGCACTGAAATGGGCCGCATACACCTATGTAGTGGCAGCCTTGTCCTCACTGGCCATGCTGGCCTATTATGTGATGATATTCCTCGCGGGAAGGGATTAATAATAGATTGTTAGAGATTAGAAATTAGATAAATTGCAACATATAAAAAAACATATTTTTAGCATACAAAATGTAATAAACTCAAAACAACTGAGCGGCAATTTATTAAAAAAGTTTAACGGACTATTGGATCAAAAAAGAATTTTCAATACTAAAAATTTCAGGCCTCCACGAATGTGGGGGCTTTTTTTGAACCAATTTTGGGTTCATTTTTTCATTTGTGGTTGGATGCACCAAACGAGGAAAAATCGAAATTCCGTTTATTCTCTGGCCACTATATTGAGCCCCAACAATTCGAGAGAATGTTTTAAATGATTATTATTCCCGGAAACTTCTACCGTCCAGGCCTGGAATTCCCGCCTGACCGGATAATTTCCCCGCAACTCTTCAAAATTTTCGGGATGATTGGCCAATCGATCTGAATCCTCCCGCACATCATAAGTAGCCAAAACAACGGAAGCCAATTGCTGATTCCGGGGCTTATCTTCATTTTCAGGCACGATGTTCATATCCGCAAAAACAGGTAAACTCGATGGGAACCAATTGTCGAGGCCCAAATCAAACTGCCGGCTGATAAACCGGACAGCCGCGGCCGTGCCATTGGCTTTCCCATCAACCGAGTACCCGGCGATGTGGGGCGTTCCAATCATCAACCGTTCCTGAAGTTCCCTTGAGATATCGGGCTCATTTTCCCATACATCAAGAATCCCGTGTTCGATGATGCCGGAACTAATGCCTTTTTTCATGACTCGCTCCTCCACAACTTCGCCCCTGGAGGTATTGATCAGTACACTGCCCGGTTTCATCATCAAAAGAGTGGCATCATTGAGCAAATGAAGGGTGGGGTATTTCCCTTCACGTTGCAAAGGCACATGAAATGAAACCACGTCCGATATTTGCAAAAGCACATTAAGGTCCACGCCTTTAAAATCAGGTTCATTCTCCTGCCGTGGCGGATCGTTCAGGATCACCTTCATCCCGAAAGCTTCTCCCACTTTCTTCACTTTGCTGCCCACATTGCCAACACCCACGATGCCCAGCGTTTTCCCTTCCAACGGATAATAATTGGTTTCCAGGATTGAAAAAACGGAAGCAATGTATTGCATCACCGAACCGGAATTGCACCCGGGTGCATTGGCCCATGCAATATTGTTATCTTCAAGCCAGGGAATGTCCATGTGATCGGTTCCGATGGTGGCCGAAACCACCGCTTTGACCCGACTTCCCTCGAGAAGCTCCTTGCCGGCACT
>JBNJDH010000044.1:0-13727 GCA_051744695.1 Bacteroidota bacterium
CGGGTCCAGGGCACTGAAAGCCTCGTCCATTAACAGGATCTCGGGGTTGGTCGTCAACGCCCGGGCAAGTCCCACACGCTGCTGCATCCCACCACTGAGTTCGCCGGTCATCATATCTTCGTAACCGTCAAGTCCAACGGTTTTCAGCATTTCGCGTGCTTTCTCGAAATTTTCTTCATCGGGCTTACCGTGAATTTCCAGTCCAAACGCGGTGTTGGACAAGACCGTTCGGTGCGGCAAAAGACCAAAATGCTGAAAGACCATCGACATTTCTGTCCGCCGAAGTTCCCTCAGTTCATTATCGGTCATTTTCATCACATCCCTTCCACTAATCTCAATGGAACCGGAGGTGGGTTCATTCAGGCGGTTAAAACAGCGGATGAGTGAGGACTTTCCGCTACCGGAAAGTCCCATCACTACAAAAATTTCACCCTGTTCAATTGAGAAGTTATTATCTTTGACCGCCAGCGTACACTTGGTCTTTTTCAACACCTCTTCCTTCGACATCCCGTTTTTCACGAGTTCCAAAGCACGATGAATGTTGTTCCCAAAGATCAGGTACAGGTCTTTAACTTCAATTTTACTCATTAGCTTGAGTGTTATAGGGTTCTAGAAATAGTAACCAATGTTGATGTTGAAACGGCTTTCCCATTCGGCATCGGGATCACCTGCAGCAAGGCCATTGGTCCAGGAACCGAGCCATGCATTGTTTTTACCCATGGCATAATCCACGTAGGTATAAATGCTGCCGGCGGTAATCAACATACCCGGAACCAGGTGCTGACTAGATTCAAAGTTAGAAACATCTTTTGAAATCACCGAATAATCTACGTATGGTTGTACGTTAGAAATGGGTCCCCACTCTACAGGAATGGAATAGGCGAGGCCGGCAACCATTATGTTTCCTTTGGCAGCGACGTTATATGGTGCGTTGTAAGCAGCCATCTGGACCACATCAACTTCATCGCCGTTATTATCAACAGCGCCGTAGTCATAAGAAATGTATTCTCCCTTGAAGTTGAAACCATCGCCAAAGTCAGCTACAAGATGGGCAGCCAGAGCACTGGATCCTTCGAATTCATCAAAGCTCTGGTGATAATTCTGTCCAAACTGTCCTGACACTCCAATTTCGACATTATCAGAAACATTGTAAGCTGCACGAAGATTAAATTGCCGAGTCTCTTTAATTGCTCCATTAGGCTTAGTAAAACTACCATCATCTGCATAAGTTCCTTCTCCTGATGCAATTAAATCATACGAGTAACGGGAATTATAACCAGGTCCACCATTGGGTTCAGGCTGATGATAATAAGCAAAGTTCAACTCCAGATTTTCAATTCCGGTGTAGTCGAAACGAATCCCCATATCATAGTCATCTTCAAGACCTACATAATAAGGGATCTGGAACCACCATGAATTGGAAGCAAATTTGGTGATGCCAAAGGGAACCTGGCTGGCACCAATTTTCATATATAAATCATCAGTAAAGCCATAACCAAGCCATCCGTGGTGAAGCATATGGTAGTCACCGGCCGGATACCAACGATATTCAAAACTCAAATCTACACCGGCGGTGCGGGCATCCACATTCAAACGCCAGGTGTCCCATGTAAACTGGGGATCGGTATTATCATCATTCCAGCTCTGGTCATGAATATTGTAACGCACAGCGCCACCGAAGTCTACATAGTCTTCGCCGTCTTCCTGTGCCTGAACAACTCCCTGATTGAGCATTAAGGCTGCAATAGCAAAAATTGAAAAAACTACTTTTTTCATAATTAATTAAATTTTAGAATTCAACTTATAATCGTTTTAAAGAAAAAGCATTATCGTTTACCCTTGTCAGATTTGCCCCGAAAAGTGGAAGTTGTTCACTGGTTTCCCGATTCAAGACATTCATTCATTTCTAAGTCCGATATGCAGGTATGTTCACGTTAGTTACGTGAAATAAAATTAAGAAATACAACTCATAAAAGTCAAGAGCTTTTTTGTTAACACGCGATAAAATACTGTTCCATATATTCACGACGACACAAAATCTTGACTTTATCGGACTTTATTTTCGCTTAAGAATAAACCATTTAATCTTTGTTTATTTCTGCAATAACAAAATCGGCGGAGGGAATCATGACCGCTTCATGCGGCTCAAAACAGGGGCAAAAATAGTGATCCCAACGCAGTTTTCCAAATTTGTCGCACAGAACACTTCTAAGCTTTCCATACAAATCTTAAACAGAATTTTAAAAAAAAGGTTCATTCATACCAGAAATGGCACTCCAAGACAAAAAATTTCAGGCACCTATAGCCTGATCCGATTTAGTTATTTATTTTTGACACCAACCGAAAAACCCGGAAACATGAAAAAACGCAGACGACAAAACAACCAGCAAAAACCAACTCTTTTCAACAAAACCGTCCGTTTTCTCCAAAGAAACCAAAAACCCATCATGGGGATTGCTGCCGCAATTTATGTTGTGTGCAGTTTTTTCACTTTCAACCTCCGCATTAGCGAGGGGGGCGATGACAGCTCGTATATCATCCGCGCCCTTAATTTTCTCGAAGAAGGCTCCTTCCCGGGCTACCAGGGTCCTTTATATCCGATAATTCTGTCTGGGTTGGCAGCTTTGGGGGGAACGTCTCTGGTTTGGCTGAAAATCACTTCATGGATTTTTCTTTCTTTGACCTTATACCTGTTCTACAGGGCATTCCGAAACAACCTTTCGCCAGTTGTCCTCTGGGGCACGCTCTTCATGCTGATCGTCAACCATCATTTTCTCTACTTTGGAAGTCAAACTTACTCTGAAGCATTTTTTATGTTTCTTCAGGGGCTTCTGTTTCTTTTTTTGTTTCATATCGTCAACACAACTAACGAAGGGCGGGTAAAAATTAAACATACCTTCCTGCTTGGTTTGATTTTGCTTCTACTGGTCTTAACCCGCACCGTGGCCATTGCCGCCATTCCGGCCGTGGTCATTTTCTGGTTGTTGAAACAAAAGCACCGGGCAGCCGTCACCACCGTGGTATTTTTCCTCATTTTTGCTGCACTATACTCCGGATTACGTACCTGGCTAACGGGCGATCCAGTTCATGGAGATGAACAGCTGAGCACGCTAATGTGGGAAGACCCCTACGACGAATCAGAGGGCCATGAAACATTCGAAGGTTTTATTGAAAGATTTGCCGGAAATTCGAACATCTATTTATCAAAATACCTGCCCATCCTCACCGGCTTTAAACCGGCCCTTTCTTTATCGAAACACACCCTGGTGACCATTCTTTTGTATGGGTTATTTATTTTGGGATTTATTCGTTTCCTGAAAAAGAGGAATGACCCCCTTATTTTCACGGGGCTGTATATAGCTTTCATGACGGGTGCCACTTTTTTTGCCCTTCAAACATTATGGGACCAGGTGCGGCTGATCATTCCCTTTTTTCCGTTCATGGTCATATTTCTGGCCGAGACCATCGTTTCTTTTACATCAAAAAGCAAATGGGGCTGGAAGCAAAACATACCAATCTTATTGCTGGGGATCAGCATTTTGCTGACTGGCGCGCAAACCATCAAACAAACTGATTTTTCTGCCATCTTCAAAAACCTCGGGGGCGATCGCTATTACGGTTACACCCCTGACTGGCAAAACTACCTGAAAATGGCCGAACACACGACCAACCTGCCGGACAGCACCTACGTGGCCTGCCGCAAGCCCAACATGGCCCGGCTTTATGCCAAAGGCAAAAAATTTTACGGCATCTACCGCTTTCACACCCAGGATCCCGACTCTCTGCTGAACCGGCTGCATGAAAAAGATGTTACGCATGTGATCGTAGGGTCATTGCGGAAGAACCCCAGAGAAAACACCGGACAGGTGATCAATACCATTCACCGGTATATGGGGTTTATTGCCGACAAATACCCTGAAATACTCAAACCCGTGAAAAAAACCGGAGAACAGGAACCGGCCTGGTTGTTTGAGATCAACTATGACAAATGGAAGAATAAACCCGAAGGGACCACCCCGGAAACCGAAAAATAGATACCGGACATGGAGCACATACGCAACTATTACGATCATGCCGCCGAATCCTGGCCCCGTTACCGGAAAAAACATGCTTATTACTGGGACAGCATCACCCGCATCTGCAATTACTTCATTCCCGGCGACCATAAAGTGCTCGAAATCGGGTGTGCAACCGGTGAACTCCTGAATGACCTTAAGACCAAAGATAAAACAGGCATTGATTTTAGTCCCGAAATGATCAAACGGGCCCGGGAGCAATTCCCCGGCATTCGCTTCGAGAAGATGTCCGCTGAAGAAATTACACTTAATCAAAAATACGACACCATCATTCTTTCCAACCTGGTCGGCGTTCTTCCTGATGTGGAAGCCGCTTTCCGGGAACTCAACAAAATTGTACATCCCGGCAGCCGCATCATTGTCACCTACTACAGCCGGCTTTGGGAGCCCATTTTGAGACTGGCCGAATGGACCGGGTTAAAACGAAAAACCCCCCTTCAAAACTGGCTTTCGACCAATGACCTGAAAAACTTGCTTTACCTGGCCGGATTTGAAACATACCGGGTCAACAAAAACCTGCTTCTGCCCATCCGGATACCTGGTCTTTCCTGGTTCTTCAACCACATCCTGTCAAGACTACCCCTGATCAGGCACTTCAGCCTGAACAGTTACATATTTGCCCGTCCTGCCCCGGCACATCAAAAACCCGGGGAAAATGACAAAAAATCTACCTCAGTGATCATCCCTGCCAGAAATGAAGCCGGAAACATTGAAGAAGCCGTCAGGCGTATGCCGGATTTCGGCAATCATGTAGAAATTATATTTGTGGAAGGCAACTCATCCGATCAAACATGGGAGACCATTGAGCAGGTCCGCGAAAAATATCACGAAAAATATGACATCAAAGCCCTCCGGCAACCGGGGAAAGGAAAAGGAGACGCTGTCAGGGCCGGTTTTGAAGCAGCCTCCGGTGATGTTTTAATGATCCTTGATGCCGACCTGACCGTTCCGCCCGAATACCTGCCCCGCTTTTACGATGCCCTGACCCGGTATAAAGGAGACTTTATAAATGGCGTGCGACTGGTCTATCCCATGGAGAAAAACGCCATGCGTCCTTTGAATACAATCGGGAACTATTTCTTCAGCATTCTGTTTTCATGGCTGCTCGAACAACCTGTAAAAGATACCCTTTGCGGCACAAAAGTGATGTTCCGCCACGATTATCACCGCCTGGCCAAAAACCGTCCGTTTTTTGGCGAGTTCGACCCTTTCGGGGATTTTGATCTTCTTTTCGGCGCTTTTAAGCTCAATCTCAAGATCATTGACCTGCCGGTGCGTTACCGCGAACGAAAATACGGAAGCACCAACATCAGCCGTTTTTCTCACGGACTCATCCTTTTGAAAATGGCCGCCTTTGCAGCTGCTAAGATCAAGTTCTGGTAACCGTTGCAACAAAAAAGCGGAAGAGATTGGTAGTCCGGGTTATTTTTGTGATTTTTACATCGTTCAAAAAACAATAGATCGTCAGATTATTAGATGCAAGATGCAAGAAAACCCGTATGTTGCTGATATACTATAATTTAACCTGGAGGATGCCGATGTTTTACACAACTGAACTACAATGCATTACAAAAGTTTAACGGACCATTGAAAAAAAAACCAGAAATGGAAAAAACAGCACTTTTCCCCGGGTCATTTGATCCTTTCACTGTTGGTCATGAAGACATCGTACGCCGGGGCCTGAACCTTTTCGATAAAATATATATTGCCATCGGATACAACACCAACAAGAAAGATTTCTTCCCGGTTAGTCAAAGAATAGAATGGATCGAATCAGTTTTTTCTGATGAATCCCGCATTGAAGTCATCTCCTATGAGGGGCTGACCGTTGAAATCGCTAAAGAGAGAGGTGCCAATTTTATTCTGCGCGGGATACGAACCGCCGCCGATTTTGAATACGAACGCGCCATAGCTCAGGTAAACAAAACCATGTCGGGCATCGATACCGTATTTCTACTGACTTCCCCGGAGCATACACCAGTGAACTCATCCATTGTGCGGGACATTCTCAAACATGGCGGAGATGCATCCCGTTTCATTCCCGAGGAAATAAAAATCCAGGTGGCACGCGTCAGCCGGGAACAATAATCTGGCACGGTTCCTGCAAAATTGTTATTTGGTTTAAAGCACACCCATGGATTGGATATTTAGCAACAAAATACGCACAATTTTTTTCATTGTTCTGGCCGGTATGGCACTGAACACTATGACAACACCGGCTCAGGAACAGCAAATTCGGATTTACGGAGAAGCGCCACAATTCAGCAATTACGAGATTGTTTTTGAACATTACCAAAATTTTCTGAACAGGGAACAGCAACCCCTGTTTACCATAAAAATTGACGAGGACGGGAAATTCAACACGGACCGAAAACTCGATGAAATCACCTATGCCTTTGCTGATCTGGGCCGATTCAGGGGTTTCATTTACCTGGAACCCGGCAAAGAATATGAATTGAAGTTTCCGCCAAAAAAAGCATTGTCCCAGGCAGAAAAACTCAACCCGTTTTTTCAACCCGAGAGAATTCTGTTGGGCATCCTCAACGAAAAATCCGACGGATTGAATCCTTTGATCCGCGATTTTGACGATGCTTTCGAGGACCAGCTCAACAAAAAAGCTGTGGAACTCATAACCCGGCAAAACCGCTCTCTTGCATCATCCATCATCGATACACTTGAATCGAAGTTTCCTTCCGATCATGAATTCTTCAACAAACACAAACAATACCGTTATGCAAAGCTAAAGATGCTTTCTACCAGAAATCCCGAAAAAAACATTATAGCGAAATATTTCACAGGAGAACCGGTCATGTTTTCCATGCCGGCCTATTGGGAAACTTTCAGGGAAGCCTTCAAAGGTTTCGGACGGAAATTGTTTTCGCGTGATGAATTAACAGACAAACCGGCAACTTTCGAAAGAATTGCCGGCACCATCCGTGAAGACTCACTCTATCAACAAACCGACCTTATGGAAAGCCTGGTGCTATGGTCATTATATGAATCCTACCACAACGAAATCATTCCCAAGAAAAAGACAATCCGCCTACTCGAAGAAACATCCGAAAAAGCCGCTCTTTCAAAAATACGAAACACCGCAGACGTTTTACATCAACGAATCAGCGCATTACGCAAAGGCACGCGGGCACCAAAATTCGATTTAATCTCATTTTCTGGTGATAACCAAACACTTGAAGATTTCAGCGGAAAGTTTGTTTACCTCAACTTTGTGCACACAGAAGATCATGCCTGCCGAAAAGACATGAACCGAATTCCCCGCATTCTGGAGAAATTTGGAGAAGACCTGGAGGTTGTCACCATCGTCGTCAACGAAGATTACGAAAAGGCCAAACAGTATGTCGACAACCACCAGCAAAAAGGGTGGAATTTTCTCTTTTTCGGCATGAACGCCAACCTTCTGAAAAATTACAACGTGGAAGCGGTCCCCCTTTATTACCTCATCAACCCCGAAGGCGAGCTTGTCGCTTCACCGGCCCCTTCGCCTGGAGAGAATTTTCATGACATCTTTGTTGCTGAATACAAAAAATACAGTCGAAATCAGCAAAGAGAAAACCGTGGTGAACAAAAAAATATATTTGGCCCATAAATGGTCAAAAAGAGAAACACTCTTTTCCCCCGAGAAAAATTGAAGCCTCCGATTTTGATTCTGCTTTTCAAACATTTTGTCAAAATCGGAGGTTTCATTCCATGTTCAAAATGAAAACAATCAATCACTTGTTGCAATTTTTTGATGAATGATTCGTTTTTGTTTATTAAATTTACATTTAATAACGAACGATCATAACACTTTACAAACAGTTTTTATTAGGTTTGTAAAAACAAGGTTTATACAGTTTTCGGTCATTTAAAACCATACCTGTTTAATGAGCAAAACAAGCATGAAATATTTTTTTCTCTTTATCATCTTGCTAATGCCCTTTGGTATGGGAGCACAGAACGGCGAGCCTTATGCTGAAATCCTGAATGATCCGGAGGAATATTGCGAGCCCTCGGGGAGCATCAGTTACGAACTGGAAATTAAATTTTACGGGGCCCCTCCTTTCGGACTCAGATACCGGACCCCCAAAGGAACCAACTTCGAGAACGATCCCATTCAAACGCAAGACCTCACTGAAGTTGCAGACAATGAATACCTCTGGACAACCACTGTCCCGCTCACACTTGATCCTGAAAATGACTCCCGAATAACGGCAGAAATTGAACTCCTCGAAGTTTTCGACAACAACTACGGAACATTAAATAGCGACGGAGATTGGGAAAAAGACAGCGGCGTTGACATTAATGACCAGAACACAACAGTTACCAACTGGGCCATGCCCTCACCGGAGGCAGGCTCGCCCATCGATTCTTGTGGCCTGACCGCGGTTATGGATGCCACACCTGATGATCTTTCCGACCAGTATTACTGGGAAACGGTCAATGATGGAACTTTCTCGGATGAACAGAACATCAACGCAATCTTTGAAGGCGATGTCAAAGGAGAGTATACCCTTACTTTTACTCAGGAGAACGGTGCTTGTATTGCCTCTGATGACGTTAATGTCAATCTGATCGGAGCGCCGGCCGGAAGCATCTCCACTTCTTCAGAGGTTTGCGGCACCTCCCCACAGGAAGTCAGCATTGATCTTTCTTTCACCGGAGACGGCCCATGGGAATACGCGATCAGCGACGGGACGGAAACGGTGATCCAAAACACTACTAGCCAGGCCACAACCACCGAAACCTTAACCGTAAACGGGGAAACCACTTTCTCCTTTCAATGGATTCAGGATGCAAACGGCTGCTACGCCAGAGATGCGGATATTGAGGAAACCGCCACCGTGATCGACAACAAGCCTGACACCTATGCAGGAGAGGACAACACCATTTGTGGCCTTGAATACACATTGGAGGCCATCCCTGATAAAGGTACAGGGGAGTGGACCACCTCAGATGAAAACCTGAGCATTTCATCGCCCGGTGATCCTCATAGCGCCATTACTGCAAATGAGCCAGGGACCTACACCCTTACCTGGACAGAGGACAACAACGGGTGTGAAAATACTGACCAGGTAGAAATCAAATTCGTCCGGCACCCGGATATTGAATTCGGAGAAACGGAAACCACCATCTGCATAGGAGATGAAGCTGCCCTGGACATTGACATCTCTGACAACAACGGCCCCTGGACATTGCACTATGAGCGAAACGGAAATCCCACCTCCACCGAAATTGCTTCTGATGCCACATCATTGGCATTGTCACCCGATGAAACCAGTCAATACAGCAACATCTCTATCACCGATCAATTTGGTTGCACCACCGAAAGCGAAGAAGAACTCTCCATCAACGTGTACATGATGCCTTCTCCCGATGCCGGAAGAGACACCGCTGTCTGCAACCATGAGATCGAGCTGGAGGCAAACATGTCAGATGTTGCCCAGGCCGGTGAATGGACATCCCAGTCAGGTGTCTTCGCCAACCCCACAGATCCAGAAAGCCGGTTTGAAGCCACGGACCACAGCGAACCTGTATACGGCGAATACACCCTCACATGGACCGAAACCAACGGGTTGTGTACGGCATCCGACCAGGTGTCCGTGCGATTTGATCGTTTTCCCACACCTGATGCGGGTAAGGATTTAACCCTTTATCATCAATACGAAACCACTCTGAACGGTGTCGAACCCGTTGCAGGCAACGGAGAATGGCAGGTCCGCTCGGGACCGGGGAACATTGCCGATAAAAATAACCATCAGGCCCGGATATCAGGCCTTCAACACGGTCAAACCATTCTGGAATGGCGGGTTTCAAATGGTGTATGCCCCACCGTTTCGGACACCATGACAATTACCGTAAAGGACCTCACCTATTATACTGGCATATCCCCCAACGGGGACGGCATCAACGATCATTTCAAAATCAAAGGGGCACACACCATCCCCGGAAATGAACTCATTGTGTTTGATCAAAACGGACAGGTGGTTTACCGGGAAAAAGACCTCGGCGAAGAGAATGCCTGGGACGGCAGGGAGAGAGACGGATCAAAGCTGAAAGAAGGAATTTACTATTTTATTTTCAGAGGTGAAGGCATTGAAACCATCCGGGACTACATTGTCATAAAAAGGAATTAAACAAGGGCCTATGAAAATTCCGGCATGCATAATCACACTATTATTTGCAGGGGTCTTGCAACTCTCCGGACAGCGAGCCATGACCCTGAGTCAATACATGCACAATCGTTTTGCGGTTAACAGCTCATTTGCCGGATCACGTGAAGCCCTCAGTGTTTTCGGATCTTTTCGTCAACAATGGGCCGGAATGCCCGAATCGCCAAGGCTGCAATATTTCACCGGGCATACGCCATTAAAATCCCGGAAAATGGCGATGGGCCTTCAATTGTTCAACGAAACCCTGGCTATCAAAAATAATTTCGGAGCCTCCCTTTCTTACACCTACCGCGTCAGGGTGACTCCCTATACATGGATGGCCTTCAGCGCCTCGGGCGGGTTTTCTCATTACGCCATCAACTGGAACAATGTAACACTTGAGAACCAGGAAGACCAGATATTTGGTGGCAATGAGGCATCCACAGGTCCCCAGGCAGGATTTGGCTGGAGCATATACAACAATCGTTCATTTGGGGGCATCTCTATTCCCGAATTCTTTTATCACGACCTGAATCACATGACAGGGACCAAACTGGACTTTTCAAAAATTGACTACCTTGTCACCGGCGGGCACCTGTTCGACATCGCCCCCAACTTGATGTTCCAACCATCTTTCCTCCTAAAAATCAATCAAAACACCGGAAGCTGGAGCGATATTTCTTCCACCTTGATTTACAAAGAAACCATTTGGGGAGGAGCAACTTACCGGACGCGCGACGAAATAATCTTTCACACCGGCTGGCAAGCTCTGCCGCAACTGCGGATTGCCTATTCGTTTGATTATTCCCTGGGAGACATTGGAAGTTTCAACCATGGCAGCCATGAAATTTCCCTTCAATATGATTTTGGATACCAGATCAACACCCCCAGTCCCAAATTTTTTTAAAACCTGACCATCATGACGCCGAAAAAAGCTTTATTCATATTTCTTTTACTGGCGCCGCTTTTCAGCGGGCATATAGCAGGACAGGTTACCGAAGTTCGTAAATTAGACATCAACACCCCCGAGAACAGTGAAATGGCCCCGATGCTTCAGGACTCAACACTTTATTTTTTATCCAATCGGCGGACAAACATCCTGGTTACCTACATGGACCAAAACGAGGAATTGCTTTACCGGATATTCCGGGCTCCGCTAAATTCTGACAGCACTTTAGGAAATCCAAAACGTTTTGATCCGCCAAAGCAACCCAGGTTCAATGCCGGACCGCTGACCTTTTCATCCAACGGGGCCACAATGATCGCCACCCATAACCTGAGAAATACCGCCCGCAAAAAGAAGTCTGATTCGGGCGACAATCTACTTGGACTCTTCACGGCCCAAAAAAGAAATAAAGGATGGAGAAACTATGAGCAGCTGAAGTTGGATGTTCCTGAAGGTTATTCCGTTGGACACCCCTCCCTTTCAGCCGACGGTCGCTTTCTTTTCTTTGTCTCGGATATGGAAGGAGGATTGGGTCACACCGACATCTATGTTGTCCGCCGGGAAGGTGGAGAATGGGGTAAGCCCGAAAACCTGGGAGAGCACATCAACACTTCCGGAAAAGAACTATTTCCCTTCATCCATCCCTCCGGTAAGCTCTATTTTACATCTGACGGGCACGATGGTCCCGGAGGTTTCAACATTTACTACGCCGAATGGGATGCCCCGGAGGCAGATCCGGTGCTTTTGCCATCGCCCATCAACACTCAACACAATGACTTTTCCTGCTTTATCGCCAACAGCGAAGAATGGGGGTACTTCGCCAGTGACCGTTCCGGAAACGATGACATTTTTGAATTCCGCTTTCCAAAAATGGAGTGCACAACTCCCAAAGAAGTCGAAGCCGATAATTATTGCTTCACATTCTTTGAAAAGGGGTCAGCCCGTTCCGACACCCTTCCACACATTTACCGCTGGGATTTTGGCGACGGAACAACCGCCACAGGACTGGAAGTTGACCACTGTTTTGAAGGCCCGGGCAATTACAATGTGACCCTTCATGTGGTAGACACCCTGATCAACGAAGAACTATCCTCAGTTGCCAATTATGACCTTGAACTGACACCCAACAAACAAATCTGGTTCAGCGTACCCGATTCCATAACAACCGAAGACCAGGTTACATTAACAGCCGAACTCCGTGGCTATGAAAGCATTCCCGACAACCCTGTTTTTTTCTGGGATTTTGACAACGGAGAAACAAGGATCGGCAAAAACATTTCTTATATTTATGACAAACCGGGAGAGTACAGAGTGACCTGCGCCACCGTGCTGGAAGACGGCCGGGAAGTCTGTTTCTTCCGTGAAATCACAGTTTCAGATCCAAAACAAGCGGGAGAATGAGAGGCATTGTATTTTATATTTTTTTACTGACCGGATTGACCTGGGTAAGCTTCGACACATCTGCACAACCTGTACCTGCAGTGGATGAAAATATACCTTACCTGGTTACATTTGGCGGAGAAGGAGAGACCGAATGGGGAGATGACGATTTTGTGCAGATCATCTTTTTTTCTATCCCCGAAGATCACAGCAATCCGGTTTTCATCAGAGTATATGATCCCGACACAGGAAATGAGGCAGACGAGCAGAAAGGTGAGTGGGACACGGTTATGCGCTATTCCGTTTATGGTGGAGAAGAGGCATGTTCCGAAGAAGATGCTCGCCGGTCCAATCTGGAAGGAAATTACCTGAGCGGGAATCTGCTGGGCACCAAAATATTCGACAAATCACCCCGATACGATCAGGATTGGTACACATTCGGTCCTTTCAATCCTACGGAGGGAGAATTGTTACCCGAATATGGCGGATACGTTTTCAAACTTGTTGTAGAAGGAATTGAAGGGGACGATGGCAATCTCTACAGATTGTTTTTGAGTACCGAAGAGTCGCAAAACAGCAAAATTGAAGGAGCGTTTGCCTTTTATTTCAAATACAAGTTCCGATTGCATAACGATGTGGATGAAGTCTCCCATATCTATCCCTACATCACATCCGATGTGGTGGCCATCAAGCAAAGCAACTTCGACTGGGACAACGACGGGACAATCCGCATCATTTCACCCGGCAAAAACGGGGAAAGAGTTGCCGTCTCGGGAGAAGATGAGTGGGAAGAAAGCCGCCACGAGATTACAGAAGACGACCACAACAGCTCTCTTGATATCCAGATGATCAAAAAACAATCCAGGCTGATTAAGGACAATAACGTGGTCATCTTTCTCGAAAACCAGTATGGCGAACTCATGCCTTTCTACAGTATTCCAATCGGAGGCATTCCGGAATACAAGTACGACATTGGCATAAAACCAAAAGAAGACTAATATGGCACCTCCTCCCCGCAATCTTTTTGCCGTCTTTTTTGCAACGTTATTCTTAATTTTCTGTGGTTTTCAGGAAGTAAAAGGCCAATCGTTTCGTTTCCGGACTTTTGACTCCAATGTGGGGCTGCCACAAAACTTCGTTTATGCACTGGAACAGGACAAAGAAGGATACATCTGGATG
>JBNJDH010000045.1:0-13657 GCA_051744695.1 Bacteroidota bacterium
TGATTTTAGGAACCATAATGTCTGCAGGTCTGCTACTTGGCATTGACCACTTATTTCAGAAATTGTCCAACATTTAACCGGTTAAAAACCATGTTTTGGCCGATACTTTTGGTTATTTTTGCAAAGCAAAAACCAAAATGAGGTGATTAAGTGATATACCCGGATTCTTTCGAAACAAAACTACATTTTCACAAAATCAGAGAATACATCCGCGAAGGCTGCCTGAGCAATATGGGGCGCGAACGGGCAGATAAAATGTCTTTTTCTGATGATTTCAACAAGGTAACAACCTGGCTCACCCAAACCAATGAGATGATTCACATCGGGGACAAAGGGCAGGAAATGCCAGTCAGTCACTTTTTCGACCTCCGGGAACCCCTGAAAAAACTATCTGTCGAAGGACTCTATCTGAAAACCGAAGAACTCTTCAACCTGGGCCGTTCGTTGATCAGCGCCCGCGACATCATTCACTTCATCCGCAACAAGAAACAGGACGATTGCCCAACGTTGCATCAGCTTACCGACCCCCTGGAAATTGCCCCTTCTATTCCCCAAAAGATTAACAAAATCATAGACAAAGACGGGGAAATCCGGGACAATGCATCCCCGGAGCTGGCTCGCATCCGCCGCGAGATGCGTAACAAAAAAAGCAGCATTTCCGGTAAATTGTCATCCATCATGAAGCGGGCCCAGCAAGAAGGCATTGTTGACCCGGATGCATCGGTCGCAGTCCGTGACGGAAGAGCCGTCATTCCCATTCTTTCGGCCAACAAACGAAAGATCCCCGGCATTGTTCAGGACGAATCGGCAACAGGCAAAACCTCATACATCGAACCATCCGAGATCGTGGAGATCAACAACGAAATACGGGAGCTCGAATATGCCGAACGCCGCGAAATATCCAGGATTCTGGCAGAAATTTCAGATTTTCTCCGTCCTCACCAGCAGGACATGTTCCAGGTAATGCGCTTTCTGGGGATCATTGACTTCATCAGGTCAAAAGCCCTTTTTGCCAAAAGGATCCAGGCCATTGTTCCCCAAGTCAGGAACGAGACGGTTTTTGAGTGGAAAAACGCGGTCCATCCTTTACTCTATCTTCACAATAAAGAGACCGGCAAGGAAGTGGTTCCGCTCGACATGGAGCTTAACGAGACCCAGCGCATTCTCCTTATTTCGGGCCCCAACGCGGGTGGAAAATCTGTTTGTCTTCAAACCGCCGGGCTGCTTCAATACATGGTTCAGTGTGGGCTGCCGGTCCCCATAGGAGCAGGCTCTCAAATGGGTTTTTTCCACAAAATTTTCATGGACATGGGTGACGAGCAATCCATCGAGAATGACCTGAGTACTTATAGCTCCCATTTGCTGAACATGAAGCATTTTCTGCGCCACTGCGATGACCGCTCCTTTCTGCTAATCGATGAATTCGGCACCGGAACTGAGCCCATGCTTGGCGGGGCAATTGCTGAGGCAGTCCTTGATCAGCTCAACCAACAAAAGGTGTTTGGTGTCATAACGACCCACTACACCAATTTGAAACATTTTGCATCAGAAAACGAAGGCATTGTCAACGGCGCCATGCTTTTTGACACCCATGCGCTTCAGCCCCTTTTTAAACTCGAAACCGGCCAACCGGGAAGCTCTTTTGCGTTTGAAATTGCCCGGAAAACGGGGCTGCCCGAAAACATTCTTCAAAAAGCAAAAGAAAGAGTGGGCGAAGAACACATCAATTTTGACAAACATCTGCGCGAAATCATCCGCGACAAAAAATACTGGGAACAGAAAAGACAATCGGTACGCGAGCGTGACAAAAAGCTCGAGAACACCATCAGCCGCTACGAAAAAGATCTGGAAAAATTAAAAAACGAGCGGAGTCAGATTCTTGAATCGGCCAGACAAGAAGCCAAAGAGATTGTTGCCAACGCCAACCGCGAAATTGAAAAAACCATTCGGGAAATCCGGGAAGCCCAGGCAGAAAAGGAGAAAACGCGAAAACTCCGCAAAAATCTTGATGAATTCAAACAACAAACCGAACAAGCAGGAGAAGATGAGGAAACCCAGCAAATTCTGGACAAAAAGATCAGGAAATTAAAAGAAAAACAGCAAAAGAAGAAAAACAAACAAAAAGAGAAACCTTCAGCTCCATCATCCGGTGATGCGAAAAAAGAAAAAAAGGACCCTGATGAAAACCGCCCCCTGAAAAAAGGCGACACTGTCCGCCTGGAAGGCCAGAATGTGCCGGGAGAGATCATCGAGATGAACGGGGACAATGCCATTGTCGCTTTCGGTCAGCTTACCACCTCCGTCAAAACATCGCGCCTGACCCCCATCAGCAGCAATGAATACAAGAAGGCCATGCGTAAGAGCAATGCATCTACCTCCACAACGCATTCAGACAGCATCCGGGAAAAAAAGCTAAACTTCAACCCCAATATTGATGTCCGGGGAATGCGCGCTGAAGATGCCATCCCAAAAGTACTCGAACATATGGATGAGGCGCTTCTTTGCGGAGCCGAAAGTGTAAAGATCCTTCACGGTAAAGGCAGCGGCACTTTACGGCAGCTCATTCGTCAACATCTTGCAACCTTACCCTTTGTGACACGTTATTATGATGAACATGTACAATATGGTGGTGCCGGTATTACCATTGCCGAACTGGAATAATTTTTTTGAAAAAACATGATTTACCTTATATTGAACCCCGGAATAGATTTTGCAATTGAATAAAACCAAAATCCGGCCCCAGTTAATAGAGTGGCATAAACTGAGGCTGCTGAAAAACGTTTATAATTATATTTGAAACACTTACCACTGATTTTAGCATGTGTAAGTGCAAGGTGTTTCGAAAAAAACGGGAAATAACCTTGAACTTAGGAAAGCCCTCTTCTCCCGTAAATTGCAACTAACTGACTTTTTCAGCAAACCATAAATTACCATATAAAATAAAGCATTTCCGACATTTTAAACTAATTTTTTCACTTGAGTTCCGGAATTAAAATACCATCAACCTCCCTGGGATTAAAGCACGTTGTTTTCGTGTTTATAGGCATTTGTTTCACCCTGACCGTGAGCGGACTGGAGCAAAAATCCTTCTATTTTGACAATCTGACAAGACAACGCGGACTGGTTCAATCCAACATCCGGACCATTACATCCGATCACAAAGGTTATGTCTGGCTGGGTTCATCTGATGGATTATACAAATGGGACGGGCTATCCCTGTCGGTATACCGAAACAGGGGCGAAGATTCCATTTCCCTGAGCGATCCGAATATAACGGCACTTTATGAAGACCCTGATCATTCCGGTTTGTGGATCGGGACGACCTTCGGAGGGCTCAACTTTCTTGACTATTCCACTTATCATTTTCGTTCCTGGCTTACTTCAGCCAATAATGAGCATCATCTCAACAACATCACTGCCATTTCCCGCATTAATGATTCCACCCTGGTAGCCGGCACCAATTCGAGAGGCCTTTTTATTTTGCACTTTTCCGGGTCAAAACTCGTCCGTACCGAGAGCATCCACAATGATGAGACCGGCAAACAATACAGGGTTTTCTCAATAAAGAAGACAGGAAATGAAACTTTTGCCGGCACCTCGAAAGGTCTCTTCATCTTTTCGGAAAAAGGAGAACCAGAGTTTTTCTCAAAAGAAATGTTCGCTAACCAAAATCAGGAAAGTTGGATCAAAGACTTTGCAGAAGTTGAAGCGGGCCAAATAATCATTGCCACAAATCAGGGGTTAGGGCGGTGGAAGCCCGAAGAACAAAATGCCGTTCCAATAAAACTACAGGAAGAACTCGGTGAAATCACCACGGTGGCTCCTTCATCCCGGAACAAAAATCATTTATGGGCAGGAACGCTCAACAGCGGTCTTTATTACATCAACATCAAAAGCGGAGAGGTTGTCCATCATGCCACTAGCGAAACAAACGGACAGGGAAGTTCTATTGTACACAATCAGATCAACGACCTCCTTTTTTATCCTCACCAACCCATCTTAATGGCAGCCACACCTGCCGGGGTTTCTTCTGCCGACTTTGGCAGAATCCTTTTCAACAGCTATGACCTGCGGGAATGGTCAGATGCGGGCAATACATCCGTATTTTTTGTCATGGAGGACAGCCGCGAACGTTTATGGTTCTGGTCTCTAGCAGGACTATACCGACAGAAGCAACCAGGGGAAAAATTTACAAAATTGCTGAATACCCAATATGGTAAAAATAAAAATCTGGTACGGGGCGGCACGGAAACCAGCGACAGCTCACTCTTTTTTGCTACATCCAACGGATTGCTGGAGATGCATACCGAACAACCACACCGGAAATGGCACACCTTTACTCATCAAAACATCCCTGATGAAGAACTCAACAATCTAAAAGGCCTGCGAAAAGACCAATCAGATCATATTTGGCTTGTCTCGCCCCGTGCCACCATCATGTTTGACAAAAAAGAAAACCAAAGCCACATCTACCCTTTCCCCCTCGAAAAATGGGACCAATCCTCCATTGATGTTTCTGATCTGATTTTTTCCGAAAAAGACTCCATAACCTACATCGGGACAAAAGGACCATGGCTTCTTCAATTAGACACAAAAACAGGAAGCTACCAGCGAATTCCAACAAATCCCGACACCTCCGAAAATAATGAAAATATAAAAAGCAACCACATCATGTCGATGGACATCGACAACCAAAAACGGCTTTGGATAGCCACCTATGGCAACGGCCTATTGTACCTCGACAAAGAAAACCAATGTTTACGGGATGATTATGCCCAGGGAACCCTTGCCGGGAACACCTATGCCGTTCGTTTTGCCGCAGATGATCATTTATGGATGTCAACCGATTATGGCATCACCCGTCTGAACCCCGAAAACAAAACCACGAATGAATTTGGCCTTCAGGAAGGAACATTTTGCCAGGAGTTCAATGAAAGAGCCATATATGAAACCCAAAAAGGTCACCTTTTAATGGGCGGAACCAATGGTTTTGTACGGTTTCATCCCGAAAAAATCCGGCTCAACAATTATATTCCGCCTGTCTATATTTCATCCTATTTCACCGGAAAGCCAGGCGTTACAAAAGAAGATGGGACCATGCGCGAAGTTTTACCCCTCCGCAGTAAAGAAATAGAAATCCCTTACCATCAAAAGGTAATCTCTTTTGAAACTTCTGTACTAAATTTCCGCCACCCCTCAAAGAACCGCATTTCCTGGAAACTGGAAGGTTTTGATGAAGAATGGTCGGAGGCTCCTGCATCTCATATCATATCTTATTCCAACCTTAACCCCGGTAAATATCGTCTATATGTAAAAGGAGCAAATAATCACGGAGTATGGAACGATAAAGGCGATTATCTGGATATCCACATCAAAGCTCCCTTCTATATGAGATGGTGGTTCCCATGGGCGATAGGAATTTTCCTTGTTGCAGCAGTCATATTTGCTTTCTGGTTAAGAACAAAAATATTAAGACGCCAAAAGCACCTGCTCCACAAGCTCGTCCAGGAAAAGACCCAGAATTTGCGCCAGGCCTACCAGAAACTGGAAGAAAGCCAAAGAAAGGTCATCGATCAAAACAAAGAACTGAAAATGCACAGAAATGAACTGGAAAAACTGGTTACCCGCAGAACCGCGGATCTGGAACGTGCCAAGAAGCAAGCAGAAGAAGCGGACCGTCTGAAAACTTCGTTTCTTGCCAACCTGTCGCATGAAATACGAACCCCCATGAATGCCATCGTTGGGTTCTCTTCGTTGCTCAACAACATGGACATATCTGAACAGGACAAAAATGATTTTGTCCGTATGATTCAGCAGTCAGGTGAAAACCTCCTCACCCTTATCAACGACATCATCGATATAAGCCGCATAGAAACGGGACAAATGACGTTTCATCCGGAAAGCTTTCAGCTGGATGCTTTTCTTCACGACATCATCAAGTCAGTATCCTTTGATCCGGAAAAAAAAGAAAACATAGATCTTAAATTAAACATTCCAGAGAAACTAAACGAGACTTTTATTTACACAGACAAACAAAGATTAAGACAAGTAATTACCAACCTTTTAAGCAATGCTCTTAAATTTACAAATGAAGGGCACGTAATTCTCTCTGTTGATCACATGAAAGGAAATAACCTGCTTCAATTTATTCCCGGTTTCGAAACCAAGAATCTACCTGAAGAAGTTATTCTCTTTATGATAGAAGATACAGGCATAGGAATATCAATGGAACACCAGAAAAATATATTTGAACCCTTTCGAAAAGCGGAAGGTCAGGATGAAATAAAATATGGAGGCATGGGACTGGGGCTCAGCATTGTAAAAAGCATTCTACCGGTTCTCGGCGGAGATCTCACATTTAAATCACAACCGGGATACGGAACAACCTTTTATTTCTACATCCCATACAACAAGAGATCATTAGATTCTTAGATAATATGGTCGTTATTAACAAACAATAGATCGTTGTTAGATGTTAGTAGCTTAGTCGCAGAGTCAGAAGTTAGTAGTAGCTGAAAAATCGAAGCTCGAAGCTGGAGAGAAAGGTTGCTCCATTTTGCGACGTATCACGAAAACCAAAAATGCATATATTTGAATTTCAATTGTTTGCATAGTTTATTAGATAAAAGTAGCTCAGTCGCAGAGTCAGTAGTAGCTGAAAGCTCGAAGCTCAAAGCTGGAGAGAATGGTTGCTCTCTTTTGCGACATAACCAAAGAACCAACAAAATTAGTTAAACATCATATTTTAAATAACTTAGGGTTCTTGTTAGCTAGAAGTGGTTAATATTTAGCAATTTGTCCATAACGTGGGCAAGTGTAAGCAGAAATGGCAGGTTAAGACACAAGACCGGAACTTTTTTTGTCAAAATCCGTTTACAAGAAAACAATAATGAATTGCTGCATGCAAGACACAAAGGGCCAACCAGACTTCATTTTAAGACCGCTAAAAGTCTGACCCTCTTTTGATTATGAAATTTGATTTTTTATGGGTTACTTTATACAGGGTAAAAATATTTTTCGTGTATTGATCATCGGTTTAATATTAAATATTTTGCCGTTTCAACAGGGATTTTCAATCGGGGCCTATCCGTACCCCATGGAAATTCGTCAGCCCGATGGCTCTGTCCTGACCATACGCAATCATGGTGACGAATGGTATAACTGGACCACCACCCAAGACGGTTACCGAATCCTCAAAAGTGACGAAGGATACTTCGAATATGCAACCCAACTGAAGTCCGGCGACATTGCCTCCTCGGGAATCAGGGCATCGGATCCGGGAGAACGATCTCCGGAAGAAGAAGATTTTCTTTCCAACACCTCAAAGAACATTGGTGTATCCAAAGAAGAGAAACAAAAAAAACGCAATCAAAGGTATCAACCACTTTTGAAAAGTTCCCTGATGAGCACCCATTTCCCTTCTGAAGGAGAAGCCAACCTTTTGGTTATACTTGCCGACTTCAATGACACACAACCCACCTACTCGACCGACGAATTTGATGCCTTTATGAATGAGGCCGGATATAACGGAACAGGAAGCTTCAAGGATTATTACGAAGAGGTCAGTGGAGGAAAACTCACGGTAAATTCCACAGTAACACAATGGGTTCAGGTGCCTAAAGACCATGACTATTACGGTCCTGAACAAAATTGGGGAGAATTTGCTTTGCAAGCAGTACAGGCGGCAGAAGATGCAGGGGTCGATTTTTCCCGTTTCGACAACGACGGCGACGGTGTGGTGGAGGGTGTGGCCATCATCCACCAGGGTGCCGGGCAAGAAGTCACAGGCGATGAGGATGACATATGGTCTCACTCCTATTCCTTCTCATCTGGGGGTGTGGAAGAATCGAAACGCACCTTTGACGGAGTTGTCGTGAACCAATATACAGTACAACCCGAATGGCGGACCAATGCTGCTGAAATGAACACCATCGGGGTAATCTGTCATGAATTCGGCCACAACCTGGGACTTATTGATTTTTATGACACAAATGAAGAATTTTACGAAGGCACAGGTGTCTGGGATGTCATGGCAGCCGGAGCTTACAATGGCTCACCCACGGGATCAAGACCGGCCCATCACAACCCCTTTTCAAAAAACGAATTGAACTGGGTTGATGTATCAACCATCGACCAGTCCGGAACCATTGAACTGGATCCTGTCTACAATACCGGAGAAGTTCTCCGGGTAAATAGCCCGGTAGAGAATGAATACCTGTTGCTTGAAAATCGTCAAGAAACAGGTTTTGACTCTGCTCTTCCCGGCCCCGGCATGCTCGTTTATCATGTCGACGGAAACCTCATTGAGGAGAGAAGATCTACCAATGACATTAATACCGAGGAGCACCAGGGTTTCTATCCTATTGCCGCCGATGGCCATATCAATCTCCCATCATGTCCTTTCCCCGGAAGTGCTGATGTCACCGAACTAACCGACAACAGCGACCCTGCAATGGAAACCTGGGACGGTCAGCCCTTTAACAGGAGCATCACATCCATAGAGATGATCAACGAAACAATCAGTTTCGATTACATGTACCTTCAGGATGGTTCCCCCCTCGATTTGCAGGCATCTACAAAAGACGAACAAAGCATTGAACTATCATGGACACCTGCTGAAGAAGATTATGATGTACTACTGGCCTGGAGCCCCGACGGAGAATTCGGCACCCCGGCCGACGGGCAAACATACAGCGACGGAGACCAGATAGACGGAGGTGGCACTGTACTGTATTATGGCATAGATGACACCACCCACCTCCATTCCGGACTTGAACCTTCAACAGAATACCATTATGCCGTATGGAGCAACAAAGGCGACAAGTATTCGCGAAACCTGAAAAAGCACGCCCAAACACGTCCGGAGCCAGTATCCACATTTCCCTGGACAGATGGATTTGAAAACGGACTTTCTAATTGGCACGAGGAGTTTGTCAGCGGTTCGAATTCATGGACTGAAGAAGGGCCCGGATTCAATGATTACCCCACCGAAGCTTATTCAGGCACGTCCTTTGCGTCGCTTTTTGCGGCTAACTGGAACGGCCCTACCACCCGCCTTGTCTCTCCTGTATTTGAACTCCAAAGCAGTGAGACCTACTATCTCTCCTTTAGACACATACAAGCAGAATGGGAGGGTGATCAGGATGAATTGAAAGTACTTGTAAAAACCGAAAGCAGTGGAACATGGGAAGAAATCGCCCACTACAAACAAAATATTACCGAATGGAGCGAACACCGGTTAAAGCTCCCGGTATCCGAACCATTGCAAATCGCGTTTGAAGGAACGGCCAATTACGGATACGGAATCGGCCTTGATGATGTGGAACTCAGCCAGGCTTCCACTTGTGCCAATACTCCCGAAGAGCCAGTTTCTAACATGAATGCTTCCAACATTACAAAAACATCCATGGACATATCGTGGACACGTGGAAGCGGAGACGGCGTTTTGATTGTCGCCCGCCAGGACACGCCTGTCCATGAATTGCCCGATCAAGGGGTTGATTATTCGGCAAATTCGGAATTCGGAAAAGGCGATCAAATTGATGAAGGAACCTATGTGGTCTACAATGGCTCAGCCGATGACGTTTCGCTGACAGGCCTGCAGCACACCTCAGATTATCATCTTGCCTTTTTCGAATATTTTGCAGATGACTTTTGCTATGAGAATCAGCCCCAAACCGTGCGTTTCTCCACAAAAGACCAGGTATACGATATTCCGGTTGCTGTTAGTGATCCGGATGGAAAGTCGTTGCCCGACGCATTGGTAGAATTTAAAGGGGAATCTTATTATGCCGACACCAACGGCGAAGTTACGCTTCCGGTAACGCACAGCGATCTTTATCACCGCATTGATGTTTCTCTGGATGAATTCACGGCAAAATCCCGCCGTTTCATCCCTGATCAAGAACAGACCATCGAGGTCACTCTCCGTCCTTTCACGCCGCTCGACCCGGCTGAATTGACCGGAACGTCAAATTACCGGACAGCAGAGCTGGAATGGGAACCTGTCGTTCATGAAAACTTTGATCAATATCAGGCATTTTCAACAGATATTCCAGGATGGACTTTTATCGACAAGGATCAACAACTCACCTGGGGAATAGAAAATCTAACCTGGCCTCACGAACATGAAGCCATGGCATTCATGGTTTTCGGAGTTTACGAAGAAGAAGTCCTGCAGATGGAATACAACATTTCTTCCTGGTCGGGCGATAAGGTTTTGGCAGCCTTTGCCGCTCAGAGTGGACAAAGCAACGACTGGGTGGTCTCGCCGGAATTCAAAGTGAAAGAGGGGGATTTCTTCTCCTTCAAAGCTCAAACACTTGCCCAGAGCAACGACGAAGAATCGTGGGATAAAGAAGTAATCAATGTCAAAATAAAACCAACCGGTGAAACGGAGTGGACCACACTCGAGCAAAACATGGTTGTTCCTTTATCGTGGACGCTTTATTCGTATGACCTATCCAATTTCGTTGACGTTGGCCAGGAAGTTCAGGTGGCTGTTCAAAGTGTGGGTAAAAATACATTTGTTTTATTGCTTGACGACTTCCTCGTAGGCCCGGAACCTGATCCCATCAGTGAGGACCCTTTCTCTGTCGCCACGGAAGAAGAAGATATCAAAAAAGTTAAACGGGATACATCAACTCAAAAGAAAAAGCCATCCCGTACCTCATCAATATTGCAGGAGAGCAATGCGCCCACACATTATTCCGGCAACGTGAAATACAACATTTACCGGAACGACCAGAAAGTATCCACTGTTAATGGTTTTGCCAATACCTCCCACGTGGATGAGACACCAGAATGTGCAGATTATGAATACACGGTCACTGCTTCATTCCCGTATGTCAATATGGAGTCAGGCAAGACAAACTCTGTCCGGATCAGCAGTTGTTATTCCGTTCTTTTCATTGTTGAAACGGAAAACGGCGATCCGATCGAAGGAGCAGAGGTGACCTTTAATAGTACAACAAACACCACCAATGCCGATGGGGAAGTCATCTTCTCCAATGTTCCTGAAGTTACCGACCAGCCGTATTCCATTGCATCCGATAATTATGAAGATGTAAACGGTTCAACCGACGTAAGCGAAGATGCCACCGTCAATGTCACCCTCCAGAGCCTCAATCCAACCTTCGAAGGCACCTGGGCCTCGGAGATTTCATTTTCTCCCAACCCGGTAACCCACCAGGGGACCCTGAAGGGGCTTCCCTATGACCAATGGACAATAAGTGTATATGATGTGACAGGCAAAATAATATCTGTTCGCAAATTCACTGGAGGAGAAACTATCCAATGGGACTTTTCCAATTATCGTCCCGGTATATACATGATGGTAGTGAGTTCACAGGAAGGAAGGACAATTCGCCTGAAAATTGTAAAAAACAGTCCGGAAAATTAGATGAAGGATACATTTCTTACAACAAAAAACGCCTTTGCAATCTAAATTGCAAAGGCGTTTTTTGTGAGCCAATGACGGGATTTGAACCCGTGACCTCTTCCTTACCAAGGAAGCGCTCTACCGCTGAGCTACATCGGCGAAAAAGAGCGGAAAACGGGATTCGAACCCGCGACCCCGACCTTGGCAAGGTCGTGCTCTACCGCTGAGCTATTTCCGCTTATAATCTTGTCAGTAATATCCACACCGTGGTCAACTGACCTCCCAGAGGCGATGCAAAAGTATAAAAAAAATATTTTCGCCAAACGATGGCCCGTCAGATTTTTAGAAATAAGATTGAAGACGAATTCCAGATCATTGAAATTCTGAACTTTAATCTGTAAAAATTTAATTGCCCCGTTTGAAGCAGTAACAAGGCCGTTTAAAAAGCCGATGCAAACGTTTTTGCACCGGCTTTTTCTTATGGAGAGCAGAAAATGATTATTCCCTAATCAACAATGCTTTAAATCCGTCCGATTCATGTTGGCATCTCCCCCGCTTAAAAAAAGGGAAGCCTGATGAAACACAAATCTGAAAGCTCTTTCAACTTCATTCTGATCTACCGAATCGGAAACAGGAAAAGGAGTTTCATGGGTATACACAAAATTAAAATCGGCCACCATTACCTGGTTTTTTTCATTCTCCGGACTGAGTGTTTTCCTGATGGCATCTCCCGGAACTACTTTATCTATTTTCAGCCCGACAGCCCTGATTTTGTCACCAAATTCCCTGAGAACTTTCTGAGGTTGGTGATTAAAGCCATCAAGCGACAACAAAGACAAAAAGGCCTGCCAAAAAGAATTGACCAAAGAAGAATCTGCCTGGGATGAAATCTCCCCTTCACGGGCTTTATTAATAAACCTCCTTAGGGTCTCAAAAGCACGATTGTCCAGAATGCTTTTGGAACGGCCATCCATTTGATCAAATGTCGCTCCTCCACAAAAGAAAAATGCCTTGCTGCCGGAAAACAATCCCAATGGATTAACCATAAACAAAATTTCAGTGACCAAGGCACCAATAGAATAAGAAAAAAATTTCACGCCCGTATTCTTCTGAAACAGCGGATGTTCTCCGTTTCTAATGGCTCCCGACAACTTCACAATATCCATCAGGCTCTGGATGCCTGAGGAAACAAACAACGAGGGTGACTCATCCATCCGGTGACTCAGGGCAGCGTTGGCGAATGAACTATTCCCGATAACTCCGTAAGTTTTTTTCCTCCTAACCGCAAGTTCAGTCATCTGACGCGGAAGGTGCCAGTTTTGTGGCGAACGGTTAATGTGATTGGCCAGGGGGAAAAGAATGACAGGTGTATGCGTGGAAACCGCCAATTCATACGCCCAGGGAAGATATTTTTCCCAGGATCTTTCATTCAACCCGTGAAGCAAAATTATAGGATATGCTTCCGGATTTCTTTTTTCAGGAACAAAAACGGAATACCTGAAATTTAAATTTTCAGAAACATTTCCAGCTAGCACTTCATCTCTTTTATTCTCACTATTGGAAACCCATCCGTCCTGATTTGACAACTTCCCAAACTTAGAATCAGAAAAATTATCGGAAAAAAACGGGAAGGTATAACAAACAACATGTCGATCAAACCTGATTCTGGATTTATCCAGATCAAACTGTCCTTTTAACTGGGTATACAACTCTTTTAATGAGGGCATATTTTATTGGGTTTTGAACGCGGCCAAATGTTACATTGCAAAGAAGCAACATTATTCGGGAAAAAGCCACAAAATGTAGCAACAAGCAGATTTTTGGGGTGAATGGAACACGACCTGGGGTGAATGAAAAGAAAGTGGGGTGAATGACAAAAATGACGTTTGGCATAGAATGTTATTGATGAAACGTACGCATTTTGTCAAATCATTTTTAATTTTGAAAGATTCGCAAGATATTTGAAAATCATAGAGAGAGGAGGCGCTTTCAAAAATTAAGGTGGAATATCTGAAAAACAATAAAATGAAAACATAATAGCACAGCAGAGTTTTTGATAAAAGACAGATAATACAACAGGGCCTGCTGACATAGTCAGTTAGCTTCAATTTACGGGGGAAGCTGGAGTATGAGTGAGGTTAGCCGCAATGTATGAATACCCCGTATCAAATCTATAGTTATATGCAATTTTCAACAAACCCAAAATGTTTGGTCATAAATCTTAAGCCATTTGCTGAAAATTTCGCTTTGTTTATGTAAACAAAACATTAAGAGTAC
>JBNJDH010000046.1:0-13507 GCA_051744695.1 Bacteroidota bacterium
ATTCGTCCGCTCGGCTCTGCCGCTTGCTTGCAAGAATTGGTCAATTCGTCAATTGGTTAATTGGTTAATTGGTTGATTGGTCAATTGGTTGATTAGGTAGCTCACCAACTCATCAGTTCAATAGGTCATTAGCTAAGTAGGTCGGTAGGTCGATTGGTAGGACGACGGAATTCCTATTCGGTTGACTTGAATTGGTCGGAGGCTATGTGTTGATATCAATTGTTTTTATTGTCTTTTTATCGCTCGGGTTGCGATGAATGAAGGGAAATATTTATCAATTGCTTTTTCGCCATTCCAATCATCCTCGTAAAAATCTGTCATTAAAAATCCAGCACTTAGCTGTTCGCCAATTTGCTCGGTGAGAGTATGGCCAAATTCTAAAGTTTCTTGATTTTGGATTAAATCATCCAATTTTTCTTTGGGCAATGAGCTCAGGTCTGAATATGGTTGAGTATAGATCAAATGAAAGGGGTTAATGTCTTGGTCTAATTGGAAGGTAATTGGGTTAATTAACCCTGACATTAATACTCCATTCGTTTTTAAGACACGAAAACATTCTTTCCAAACTGGTTTTAAATTATCGACAAATACGACAGAACAAGGATTAAATATTAAATCAAATGACTTGTCCGCAAATTCTGACAGGTCTTGCATATCTCCTTGAACTGTTTTGATATCAAGATCGAATTCCTTACTTAATTTCCTGTCTTGGTTTAACTGATTCTTCGAATTATCAAGAATGGTAACATCAGCGCCTAATGCGGCTAAAATCGGCCCTTGTTGACCGCCACCAGATGCCAATCCAAGTATTTTCAATCCTTTTAAATCGGGAAACCATTTAAAGGGAACGGGTTTCCCTGGTGTTAAAACAATGTTCCAAATACCATTTCTGGCATTTTCAATATCATCTTTGGAAACGGGAATAGTCCATCGCACTTTATCCGCAACATATTTATCCCAAACGATTTTATTGTATTCAGTTACATTCATTTAAGCAGGATTATTATCTCACAATTGGTAGCTGAAAAATTACAGTCAGGGTTTCACTCGCAGTGAAGCCCAGACCAAAAAGAAAATCGCATGAAACACTGAAAATCAATGCTCCACATCAAAATATAGTTTGTAGTAATTCATCCCTTTGTCCTGGTCGAAGCCCCTTTCGATGCAATCGCGTTTGCCATGCACATACACATGAAAATTTTTATCGAGCTTCAGCACCGATTTAAAATGTTTTTTCTCGGTTTTTACGGCACTTTTTGAAATATCGAAATTGTCGTTGAGCGGCACTTCTTTCTCGTTTTCAAAATTCTGCCGGTAATCGTTGAAGGCTTCGATCACTTCCGGCTGGCCAATCACCTGTTGTTCGAAATCATCCTTTTTGAAGTTGTTGTTTTTATCGAAGAAATCGATGGACCGGTTTAGCATATCGATTTGATCGGGACGCGGCACATCATTCTCTTCATTAAAAACATCGGTCACAAAATCTTTACACAGATTGAGATAGTTGCGGGTAAAATAGTAATTGTCCTCCCGGGGCATCAGACCCAGGAAATCATCTTTCCAGAAACGGGCTTCCTGGCCTTTGTTGATGTTATCAATCATGCATGCTTTAAAACCTGCTTCCCGCTCGGTATTAAAAACAAGGCATCCTTTGTCGAGTTTCCGGATGTTGATCCCTTCTTCGGCTCCCAGTTCAAAAGTCTGGTCTTTGAGGTAGACTTTCAGAAAAGTATCTTTGTTTTCGCTTTTGAAAATGCCTATGGCATCGGTCACTTCCCCATCGACCACGCAATTGCTGAAATAGGCCATATAAAACTCACCGCCCCTGATCTTGGGATGATTGGAATTTTCATGAAGGTGCCCGGCCACTTCAATGGAAGTGTCGTAAAGCTTATCGGGGCTGTCAAAAACCGCAGCCACCCATTGGAAAACCGGATTGTTCTCGGGCTCTTCATTTTCATCGGTGAAATTGAAATAAGCCTCACTCTTAAACGGCTTGAAAAAGTAGGTGCGCAACACCTCTCCCACGGTTTCTTCATCATATAAACGGAGCGGGCTTTTGGAATATTTGACAGGCTCGCCTTCTGTGCGACTGCCTATGTGATGAACAACAACGTTTTCAATGGTCACTTGTGAGTAATCAATCATATCTTTCTT
This sequence comes from Bacteroidota bacterium, assembly GCA_051744695.1. GTDB lineage: Bacteria > Bacteroidota > Bacteroidia > Bacteroidales > Marinilabiliaceae > Marinilabilia. The sequence continues at coordinate 2,158 of JBNJDH010000046.1, forward strand.
TCAACTATTTTTCAGGTATATCCCCGTGATTGCTGATTTCGGAACATCAGGCTAACAATGTTTTCCTCATTTTTTAACTTCCACAAATTTAGAAAAAAACAGATACAAAAAGAATGCAGCTTCTTGTTGAAATACTTATGATTCTCGAGCCAAAACCATCAAAACCATTAATTTTGTCTTTTTTACAAGTCCAGAAAAATCGATTATGCAAAAAAAGATATTATTCGCATTCATATCCGTTCTTATTCTGATTTCAGGAAGCAGCCATGCTCAATACTATTCATCCGGAGCCGATCCGGCATCCATCAGTTGGGAACAGATCGACACGGAAAGGTTCAGAATGGTTTTTCCGGAAGAATTTTCAGAAGCGGCCCTCGAACTGGCTCAATATCTCGACAGCGTGGCCCCCATGATTGAAGGCACACTGGATCATCACCCGCGAAAAATTGACATCCTGATACACGCACATTCCACAAAATCAAATGGGTTTGTTTCATGGGCGCCCAGGCGCATAGAACTTTACCCCAATCCATCCCAGGACCATCACAGTACGGACTGGCTGAAACACCTTGCCCTGCACGAATACCGCCACGTGGTGCAGATTGACAAATTGCGACAGGGATTTACAAAATATGCTTCCTGGCTGACCGGGGAACAGGCCGTGGGTGCAGCACTGGGAGCTTACCTGCCTATGTGGTTCATCGAAGGTGATGCGGTCATCACCGAAACCACGCTCAGCGAAAGCGGCCGGGGGCGACTGCCCCATTTCAGTCAACACCTCAAAGCGCATTTGACCGAATACGGCCGCGACGATTACAGCAAAGCCTATCTGGGCTCCTACAAGGATTTTGTTCCCAATTTCTACAAAACCGGCTATTTCCTGACATCTGAGGTCAGACGCCGCTATGGGCCGGAATTATGGTCGGAAGTCATCAGCCACACAGGCAGGAACAGCTGGTCACTGATCCCTTTCCGGAAAAAACTCCGGGATACCGGTTACCGAAGTCCCCGGAAAATTTATGAAGCAGTATTCGACAGTCTGGAAACTACGTGGAAAAAAGCCGACGACACACTAAATATTTCACAAAAAGAGGTCATCGCTCAGGGCAATGACGATTATACCAATATCGAATACCCTGTCAGCACCCCAAACGGGGATGTTTTTGCCGAAATCAACGGACCAGGGCAAAGAACACGCATTGTGAGAATGGATGAGGCCGGAGATCCTGAAACCATTGCATACACCGGCACCAGGAAAAACGGCCCCATAACAGCCAACAAGCGATGGGTGGCCTGGGCTGAAACAAAACCTCATATTCGCTGGCCCAATGCCAATTACTCAATCATCAGATGGCATGACCGTTCAAGTGGCCAAACATCCACGCTGAAGTCAAAAACACGATATTTCTCCCCTGCCCTGGCACCTGAAAGTTCATTCATGGCTGTGGTGGAAACCACTCCGTCTTATGAATTTTTCATCGCCGTGATCAATGCAGAAACCGGTGAAGTGGTTCAACGCCTATCCACACCAGGAAATGCTTTCCCCTTTCATCCGTCATGGAGTGAGTCAGATAACGAGCTGGTGCTGATATTACAAGACGACAACGGGAAAAAAATCGTGACCTGCAATACCAAAACCGGGGAATGGGAAACCTTAAGAAAGACCGCCGGCGACGAGCCCAAATTTCCCGTCAAGAAAGGAGATAAACTTTGGTTTACTGCTTCTACCAGGAATTCGGAGGAGATATTCCGGATGGATCTTTCTTCGGGCAACACCGATCAGGTAACCCGATCGAGGTTTGGAAGTACATCGCCCACCCCCGTAAAAAATAACAAGCTGCTATATTCCAACTTTACCCCTAGTGGATATCAATTGGCCCGGACCGACAGGGACCAAAGTACACACGAAAATGTATCCCCCTCCAATCTTGACTCAAAAGCTGTGCAGGAACTCACCGATCAGGAACCCGAAATAAATCCGGAACCAAATAATAAAGAATACCAGACAGAAACTTACAGCAAATGGAACCTCATCAACCTGCACAGCTGGGCGCCCATTTATTACGAGACAGATGCATTTGATTTTTATCCGGGCTTAACCCTCATGAGTCAAAACCTGCTGGGAACTGCCCTTACCCGAGTAGGATACAATGCCGCCCAGGCGGAATCCCGGGAAAAATTCAATGCAGGCTTTACCTATCGCGGATTTTTCCCGATTTTGGATTTTGATGTGAAGTGGGGTGATTTTCAGGAGGATTTCCAAGACATGTTTGTAAGCAACGAAGGCATTTTCACTCTCCAACAACAAGAAAAAAGTAAGCAGATTAAGCTGGAAACAGGCATCCGTACCCCCTTCAATCTGAGTTCCGGAAAATGGTCAAGAACGCTTCAACCCCGTGCAAAACTTTCCTGGCAAAACATCACCAACCAAAATTACGAACAAACATTCTATACGCTCGACTTTCAGGGAAACATGAGAAAAACCGGGGAAACCCAAAACATCTCCCTCCCGGACCTGGACTACTGGGGGATGGAATATTCCCTGTATTTCCACAACAAATTGCGCGGTACATCCCGCGATGTCAACACAAGGTGGGGACAAAGCCTCAGTGTGACTTACAAACATACCCCCTGGGGAAATTACGACTCCGGAAACATTGCAGGGTTGAGCACTCGGTTGTACCTGCCAGGACTGGGTCGCCATCATGCGCTAACCCTGGACAACAGTTTTCAGACCAAACAACCGGGAGAGGAAGTTCAATCATCCATGCCCTATCGCTCGTTTCAGCGATTCAGCGACATTGTGAATCCACCACGGGGATACGACTTTATCTATAACGATGATATGTACGTATTCAGAGGAACCTATCAAATGCCTCTGTGGAATCCGGACCTTTCACTGTTCGGACTTGCTTATATAAAACGGCTTCGTAGCAATTTCTTTTTCGATGCTGCCCATTCCAGTTATATTCTGGAAAATCGGGACACAAACGAGACTTTTGATTACTCCAACACACTCACATCAACGGGAGTGGAAATAATGGCCGATTTTCATGTTTTACGTTTTGTACTTCCCTTCAGCGCAGGATACCGGGGTGGATTCCGGGAAAACGATAACACATGGTTTCATGAGATGGTGCTTAGCACCAGTTTTGATAGCTTTTTGATCAACAACAAATAGGTCAGTAGGTTCAATCAGTAAACAGTGATCAGTAACCAGTAAACAGTAATCAGTAATCAGTAAACAGTAAACAGTGATCAGTAACTCAGTAAACAGTAAACAGTAAACAGTGATCAGTGATCAGTAACTCAGTAAACAGTAATCAGTAAACAGTGATCAGTAACCAGGTACACCAACTCGGAACACGGAACTCAAAACACGGAACTCAAAACCCGGAACTCGAAACCCGGAACTCGAAACTCGGAACACTACACCACCGCTTCCGCGCTTTTTTTCAGGGTAAAAACAGTGATCTCAGGCGGCATACCAATGCGGGCCGGCATGCCCAGATAGCCCAGTCCGCGATTCACATACAGAAACTGATCGCCCTCGTTATAGAGACCAGCCCACCGCTTGAATTTATACTTGGCAGGGCTCCAGTTGAAGTTGCCCACCGATACGCCAAATTGCATGCCGTGGGTATGCCCGGCCAGGGTCAGATCATATCCTTTTTTGCCCATTACCTCCGCTTCCCAATGGTCGGGATCGTGTGACAACAAGATTTTGAAGGGTGCATCGCTTGTTTCACGCCAGGTTTTTTCCAGGTCACCATATTGAGGGAAGGGCGGATGGCCCCAGTTTTCCACTCCGCTTAAAGCAATCTTTTGTCCGTCTTTCTCAATATCTACCGATTCGTTACGCAAAAGAGTAAACCCCAGCCGGCGGTTGGCCGAAACAATGCTTTTAAAATTCGCTTCCTTGCGGGATGGCGTGGGCCAGGCTGTATAATCGCCATAATCGTGGTTGCCCAGGATGGAATATTTTCCCATCGGCGCTTTGATCTTGTCCAATATTTCTTCCCAGCCCCTTGTCTCTCCGGCAAAGTTGTTGACCAGATCGCCGGTAAAAAAGACCATATCGGGCTTCTCTGCATTGATCAGGTCCACAGCTTCACGCATGGGGTCACGATTGGTCCCGAAACTGCCAAGGTGAAGGTCTGAAATCTGGACGATGCGCAAACCATCAAATGCCGATGGAAGAAGGGGAAATACCATTTTTACCTGTCGGGTGTAAAAGGCAAAACGCCCTTTCAATACTCCGAACAATAGAGCAACAAAGGGAGCGGTGGCTATTATGATTCCCACCTGACTCAAAAATTTGGCCCTGGAAATGGGTGGATAATGCCGCTTCTTAATCCGGGCGGGCTTCCTCCCCTCTCCCTCTTTAACCCGCAGCAGATGAGGCAATCGACCGATGCCATAAACCAATAGAAAAACAACTTTGGGAAGATATATCAGTAGAAAAATTGTCAAAAAAGTGGAGAAAGCATTATAGACCCCGGAAGAGGAAGCCCCGGGAACCATCTTGCCAAAAAACGCAAAGCCCCCCAAAAACAACAGGGGTAACACACCAAAACCAATGATGGCCAATACTTTTCGAAAACCATGCAGTTGGACTTCTCTCCGACTGACCCGCCACAACAGCCAATCCACAAGACCAACCACCAAAACCAACACCAATAAAAACTCCAAATGATACCTCATTCACTCTCAATCATCAGGGGTTTGCCAATCTTTTAATCACGAACCCCATGTTCAAAAAAATTTAATCGTTTGTCACTTTACAAAAATACTGCCACCCCTTTAAAGGGCTATGAAAAGAACGTTAAAGTTTTGTAAAGCAACAGAAAAGGAAAAAATAAACCTTTGCGGTACTACCAAGCCAACTGCCCTTTTTTGTTTCAATTTTATAGAACAATCCATTTTTCTTAAGACAAAATCGGCAACGAACTCCATTAACATATTTCGTTAAAAAGGGTTAGGTTTAAAAAGTTAAACAAAACGTTTATTCCCTCAACTAAAATCATTAAATCGATCCAACAGGAGATTATTAATGATCCCTGCCCGGGAGTTAACTCAAATTTTTCTTGTTTGTTCAGTTACTTTTACTGCTTGTGGGGTGTTTTGTTCTCTTGAAAGGGGGAGACTGGCTGGTAAAGGGGTTTCAAACCTGGGCCGGTTAAAGCATTTCAGAACTGGCCATTGGTTTGCCCATCATAGCGGCCGAAAGAAAAACTCGACGCTGGGAAGCAGTGATAATGGTTTCTTTCTTTATCGGTTATATGGTGTGGACATTTATCGATAACCTTTTTGATTTTCACCCCTAAAAAATGAAAATACACAAAAGCTCCCTTTACATTCAGAAAAAACATACGTAATTTGGACAAAAACATCTGAAAATACTTTTTACATCAAACTTTTCGGGAAAAACTTACTTTTTCACATAATGTTTCACTAAAAAATCAAGAGCCATGAAGTATTCAAACAACAAGTTTTCGGTCCTCCTAATCATCTGGGCCTTATTTGCATTCATTTCACTGCCCGCCTGTGAAGACGACGAGGACGAAACCAACGACGAAGACAATCCCGAAACCTGGGAACCTTATGATTTAAAAGCTGGCACCAGCTACGATTATGAATTCGAATTCCAGGAAAATGATGAAGTTGTCTCAGAAGGAACAGTAAACATCGAAGTGGGAAATCCGGAAGTGACCATCACCACAACCATTGACGACAATGAAATGGAACAGATGTATGATAGCAGTGATGAGATCAGCGAGAATTTCATCTCAGGCATCAGTCAAACCCCGCTGGCCGGTCTTCTTTATCAGCCGGTATGGACAAGCGCATTTACTGGACAAGACCTGGAAACAGGGGCCTCCTGGAGTTTTTCATCCAATGATGGGTCCATTTATTTTGAAGTGACCGGTAAAGACAGTTTTGCAGGCATAGAAGGATACGTAATCGAGGCTGAATTCACCGATAACTCGGAAACAACCGCCACATGGGAAACATGTATCAGCCATGATCTGCCGCTTCCGCTAATGACTTGGGTATCAGATGAAAGCGGTGATATATATTTGCTCGAACTTACCAGTTACAGTGATTAATCAGGGGATTCCAACGAAAAAAGGGGTTTCCGCAATAAGCGGGCACCCCTTTTTGCAATTTATTTTTTTGTTCATCCTACAAATGCGTACTTGGAATAAAATGGCTTCCGCCATTTCATATTTCTTGTCCACGAATTGCACAAATTACACGAATTTTTTCCGCACCAATGGTGCGGTTTAAACGGCTTCGCCGTTTTTAAAATGTAATTTGTGCAATTCGTGGACAAGAAATATAATTGCGAAGCAATTAGTAAATCTTTAATTCATAGGATTCATTCTTGCAGTAGGTACGCATTATTATGAATATCCTTTTTTTTTACATCAATCCTTATCAGATGCCGGAATCAGACGGGCCGAAAGATCAGGATCTTCCATGTCCTCGTCCAACGGATACATGGGACGCTTGATATTTTCATACCCCAGACGTTCGAGTTTTTGATCCACACCGCCGGGTGTTAATGCCATAATCCAGTCGCCACGCATATCATAGAGTTCCGGAACCAGATAACCGATCTTGACGACAAGAATGTCTGTCTCACGTGGATTTAATCCCAGATCGGTAAAATCGGATTCGTAATGATACGGTTTTCTTTTTTCTGTAATGATGGCACGCACACTTCCGTCCTTTACCACAACTTCGGTTTTGGCATCCGAATCGCCGTGTTCAATGGCCTCAATGGTTCCTTTTAAACGAACGGGGGGAGCAAACCGGTCATCGACCCTGGCGCCGGCACGGGCATCAATTTCTTCGCCTACACCAACTTCCTCAGCTTTTTTTACAAACTCAGGGCCTGGAATAGAGGCATAGATTAAATCCTGGCCATCCTGCGTCTTAAATTCGGTGCGCTCCAGAATTTTGGCCAGTGTCCATGTCACATCACCAGCCCCGCCGGCAGTGGGATTGTCACCGGTATCACTGATGATGAAAGGCTTTTCCTCGCTATCAATGGCTTGATCCAAACTCTCATCAAGTGAAGCCGCAGGGGCCACAAAACTGAAGTCGGACCGGACTTCCCAGAATTTTTGGGCCAGCTCTTCGGCAGTTTCGGTCACTTTGGTTTTATCGTCACCTGTTACCATTACAGCAGCATGATTACGGGGTGCATCAGCCCAGGCATAACCAACCCAGATGGCGGCATCGATCACACCCTCCTGAGCAGCGGCGGGTTCAACACTGGCATATAGGCTTTTGGCCGGTTCAATACGCGTACTGGTCTTTTCGCCGGGTAACAAAATAGGAACCGGGATCCAGGCTTTGTATTCGGGTTTTCCTTTTCCACTTTCAAGCCGGTCGAGCAAATTGTCAACCGCTCGTTTTTTTGATTCCAGGGCATCCTCATGAGGAGCCAGGCGGAAACAAGTGATCAAATCGGTATGACGGGCCAGGCGCCGGGTGACATTTCCATGCAAATCCATACAAGTCGAAATCACAGGCTCATCCCCGATGACTTCACGAATTTTTTTGATGAAATCCCCTTCCGGGTCCTCCATGCCTTCCACGCTCATGGCTCCGTGAATGTCAAAAAACACCCCGTCATAAGGACCGTTCTCTTCAAGCATGGTGAGGGTTTCATTAACCAGGGAATCGTAGGTTTCCCGGGTTACTATTCCACCGGGAATGGCGTGTCCCCTCAGTGTGGGGATCCATTCAGCCCGCTTTCGGTTGGTTGAATCGGGCGATAAAAAGGGATAAAAACTAAACACATCCTCTCCCCTGCGCACACGAAAATCTTCAATATTCGTTCTTAAAGGTGAAAAGGTGCTCGATTCAATGGCCAACCCGGCAATGGCAATCTTTGGTTGCCCATCCGAAGATCCTTTTCCTTCTTTCCCTGCCTGATTGCAGCTGTTAAAAATGAAGGCAGAAACAAACAGACCTAAAATAAGCTTTTTCATATATCTTAATTTTTTGAACGTTGGTTTTGGGTGCAAGATAACATCATTTGCTCTAATTCCCATTGGTAAAAGGAGCTTTCCACCTATTTAAATAATAAAGAATTTGATGGCTTATAGTTTTACCTCTCAGTAAAACAGATATTTAGATATCAGTAGCTCTGTAGCAGAGTTAGTTGTAGCTCAAAGCTGGAAGCTCGAAGCTGGAGAGAAAGGTTGCTCTCTTCTGCTACATAACCAGAGAACCAACAAAATGAGTTAAACATCAAATTTTAAATAACTTAGAGTTTTTGTTAGATAAAAGATTCCTGCGGAGTGGGGCGATCGTATGGTAAAATAAACCCTCAAAAAAACCAGAGCCACGGCAGTGGTGACCATGGTTGCAAACTTAAATGTTTCTATTATAGGGACACCCCTGCCGGGGCTTGGGTAGTTGATTTTCTGAGTGTCAATTACCATACGGTCACCCTTGCCAGGGCTTTACAGAAAAAATCGCCATTTTAAACTATAGCCAGGTTTAACGGATTATTTGTTTAAAGAATGAAAATTAAAGAGCAATTTTTCGTTTTTCTCCAGGAAATAAATATATTTAAACATAAATTGAATGGACAAATTAAAACTCTTAAACTCATGAAGACAAATGGCTTAATCTTTCTATTATTGGGTGCTATTGCTTTAAGTATGTCAAGTTGTGGGAGTAAAAAAGATCTTGCAAAGGCAGAAGACAGCAGGGAAATTGGTTCCATTCCATGTAGTGGAAGCGATTACGCAACAGATGAAGAATATTTCAGAGCCAATGAATCAGGAGAAAGTCCGAGAATGTCAATGGCTAAACGACAGGCAATCTTAAATGCAAAAGCAACACTGGCCGGAAATATTGAATCACAAATCAAAACGGTAAGCCAGCAATACACCAATCAACGGTCTTTCGAATCTGAACAATCTAAGGTAGAATTTGAAGAGCAATTCGAAGAAATGACTCGTAATGTGGTTGATCAGCAACTTAATGATGTGAAAATAATTTGTGAAAAAGCACTCCAGGGAAAAGATAACGGAGATTACCAATATTTTGTAGCCGTTGAAATGCCCAAAGAGGCCCTTATGGATAACATTGATAACGAAATCAGCAAAAAGGAAAGACTTCAACTGGAATACGACAAGCAAAAATTTCAGGAAATTTACGATGAAGAGATGAAGAACATTGAAGAGGAACGGGACGAAAATATGTAAAAGCAAATCCAATTATTTCAACTATCACAACATTCACAACCCCGATACCTGAAGTGTTGATTTTAAGCCTCCAGGCAATCGGGATTGTTTTTTTAGAGTATCGACCTGATGTCTTTAAATAATTTTATGCGCTGCCATTGGTGACGACAAATGAAAAGGTTTTATATTTCGTTGATCCATAGGGAAGGAAAATATCCAGTCAAAAATATTTTTATGACTTACTTTTCCGGTATAAGGAATGTCTTCTTTCAAAAACACAAACATTGTACGGTGCGATCCAGAATCTTTTTCTGTTCCCAAAACAATGTCAACCTGTTGAGGGAAATTATACCATTCCTGGTTTTCAGGATTCAGCAAAACAGATTTTTCATATTCATTGGGAAAAACCTGATAAGCCTCCTCCGAAGTAAAGACGAACACCTTCAAATAACCTTTCTCTTGAGGCTTTACAGAATAGGTTAACAAGTCTCCGTTTTCATAAACCGCCCGGATGCCGTCAACCTCAAATTCAAAAGTCCGTTCACGACCGGTATTGTATAACACTGTGCAATTTATCACCACAGTTACGCGATGAAGTCCTTCATCAGTAAAGTCCTTGTTTTTGGTCACAACATCTACATTTTTCACAGCCCCCTGCATTTCAGAAAAAATATCGGATGTGAAAAGCTCTTCGTAATTCCCTTCTGTCTGGCTCTCATGAAAATTTGAAAAAGCTTTGATATTTTCACTTACACCTGCCCGGTTAAGAGCTTCCACCTCGGCTTCATTAATGGCCCGCTCGCGAATAACCGAAATGGATTCTGACTCGCTGCCAATTGACTATCCCTTAATATTTTCAATAGGGACTTTTGCGATGTCATTGGCCTAGATATAGAAAAATTTCATGAGAATAGCACCCTGATTTATCGGGGTGTTCATAAATGATAGTTAACCTCACCCACCAGCCGGCTTTAAGCCGGCTTCTCCCTAAAAATTGCAACTAACTGACTTTTTCAGGATGCCCTATTTCATGATCCAGCTAGACAGGAATTCATCGCTCATATTCAGAAGTTTTATTTTTTCAAAAACATTGATTAAGCAAAAAAATGGTTTTGCAGTTCTTAGGATTACCCGCGGCAATCCTGAGAACTGCAAAATCATGCATCACTATTTGTCGAAAACACTAAATTCCTATTTTACGATTTTGGTACATTGCTATTTTCCGGTTAAATTATTTTAAAGTTTAACGGACTATTGTTTATTGAATTTTATAAGTAACCTCAATATATGGAGGATTATCGGCATCCCACCCATCAACAATCGCTTTATTATCATCATCTCCTTTTTCTAGAAATCCAATTCCAAAATATTCATATCCCAGATCTCTATTATTTATTTTCCACTGGAAATCATCGACAGCTAATGAGCTTAAATTCATATTTCCTTTTGTCCCAACAGAGGATAAAATACCATCATTTTCATAATAAATGGTTCCCGTTCCAATTTCTTCAGATATATTTTCTGGCTCCCAATGCTTGCCAAGGGTATTGGGGGTAGTTCCATCATCACCAGTACTTTTTCTATAAAAATCTGTAACATATAGGGTATGATCCTTTGCACCAGCTTCATCAACATCAATATACAATTTGATACTTGTTATCTCTGCATTATCAGGAATATTCTCCATCTTAAACCAAGCCCAAGACCTATAAATTCCACTTAGATCTGCTGCTCCAATTTTTAAATTTCCATCATGTTTTGATTTTTCTAAATTACTTAGGTAAACACGACCTGTACCCCATTTTTCTTGGGCAGCATATACTTTTTCTTCACCTATTACTGTAATGTAATCCCCCTTTATTTCAGTATCTGAGTCACAATTATTGGAAGTAGCAGTCAAAGAAACTTGATATGTACCTGGATTACTATAAGTATGCGAGGGGTTTTCCTGGGAACTAGTTCCTTCACCTTCTCCAAAATCCCATTCATACCCATCAGGATCTCCAGATGACTTATTCGTAAAATTCACAGTCTCTCCTTCTTTTAGAGTAGTTTGGTCAGCACTAAAACCTGCTGTTGGAGAAGCACCTACTGTAATGTAATCTTTTTTTGTCTTTGTATCAGAATCACAGTCATTA
>JBNJDH010000047.1:0-13316 GCA_051744695.1 Bacteroidota bacterium
AACGTTCGACCTCCACCCGCGAATGATCGTAACGGATGCCTGCATTAAGCACCCACGGAGGTCTCATGAAAATTTTGTCATGGACATACACGCCTCCTTCTGTGCTACGAAATGCAGGAATGATAAAACCCCAGCCGTCAATGTCATTGTCCTGATGTTCTATATCAGTGCCCAACGCTAAGTTATGACGCCCCATTTCGGGAATCTTCCAGCGGACATTGAGACTATGGGTGTATTTTTGGAACCATCTCTCAAGATTATCCGGTGGTTTGGGCATATGGCCATGTGCTACAGCTTCGGAAAACTCTTCCCTCAGATTGTGTTGCCATCCTGCATCAATCCGGATTTGATGGTCGCCCGGACGTATCATGGTATTGCTCACCACCTTCCGGTGCCGCACCTGCTGATATGGCAAATCGATGGCCCGGGATGACCGGTCGTAATTGATTGAAGACGTGCGGATCTCAAGGCCGTGGGCGTTGGCAAAAAAGCCACTTTTTGCGTTGAGCTGACTAAAACTTATCCGAGTGGTTATCAAATCCGAGGTCCAGCCTGCAACCAGATTGCCACTGTTTTCGTTACCGGCAGTATTGCGCATCGCACCGTCTCTTAGACGGAAATAATAGGAATAATACTCAATGCTGTCGGCCGGCACACGGTAATCGGCATAATCTTCCACTGAAAATCTTCCTTCAAAAAACAAGTTTTGCCAGCGTTTAAACACTTTCAGGGAACCACCCAACGCCTGGTTGTTGCTCCGGCCGGTAAGGTCGATCTCCATCCCTGATGAATGCTGGCCGGGAAGAGAAAAATTTCTCATATCGATCACACCACCAATAGCGCCAGACCCGTACATCAACGATGCCGGTCCTTTAACGACTTCAATGTTTTCGATCCCGTACTGGTCGATCTCAAGACCGTGGTCCGCCCCCCATTGTTGTCCCTGATGTGCTATCCCGTTTTCGGCAACAACTACACGATTGAATCCAAGGCCCCGGATCAAAGGTTTGGACTGGCCGGAGCCTATATCTATAGAACTGAGGCCGGGAAGGCGCCGGAGTGTTTGCATCAAGCTCCCGGAACGGTTTTCCTCAATAAATTGCTGATCAACCAATACCACGCTTCGTGAGTCCTCCTGGTTCAGAATGGTATGGTAACGTCCTTCAACCACAACTTCATCCAGGGAATGATCTTCTCGGTGCAACATCACATGTAACGGAACCTGCTCCGTGACATCTATCTCTCTCACCCATGACTCATACCCCAGAAAAGTGACTTCCACCACATAACTTCCGGAAGGAACATTGTTTATCCGGAATTTTCCATCCTTGTCAGTCACAGCCCACTTGTTTAACCCCTCAATCTGAACCACTGCACCAGGCAAAGGATCATTGTGCCGGCATGTGACCGTACCATTTAAAGAAAAGTTCGACTGCGCATGCAATAAGGGGATAATAAAAAGGAACAGGATCAGAAAAACGTACTTCATACATTGAAAAATTCTCAATTACACCTGTCACAAACTCCCCGGATAATCAGGTCATGTTCCTCATCCACAAACCCTTCAGGCAGACTCAGGGTTTGTAGTTTAATGTTTTTCAAACAATATAGATTGTGGCATTGACGGCAATAAAAATGGGCATGATCCACCTGGTGATGATGCCCGTTTTCACAGTTATTCAGTGCATATTTCACCATTACATTATCAGCCACAATGCGGTGAATAATGCCTGCCTTCGTCAGGGTCTGCACACTTCGATAAAAGGTTGCCCGATCGTACATATCCCCCATACGCTCTTTGATCTCGGTTTCAGATAGCGGACGACTCTCTTTTTGTAATGTCCGGATCAATGCCACCCGGGGTGTGGATTTCTTGACCAGATGTTGTTCCAGTATTTCAGCCGGTGTCATCATATGGGCTGCTTTATTTGTAATTTCAACATGACTTTCTCTACCCTGCTGAATAATTCTTCAAATCAGCGACAAATATAGTGAAACAACACTTCAAATGCAACATTGTTTCATTCACATAAAAATTAACTATAAACCATTGCCCCCGGTCAACTGTTAGAATTGTATAGTCTTTAGCGGTGGAGATAAACCCGTTATCTATAACACAGAAAATTTATGAAGGCAAAAGAGCGGAATAAGAATCCGGACATCAACTCCGGCAGAAAGCAAGTCATTGTTGTTGGAGGCGGCTTTGCCGGACTTCAACTGGTGCGGAACCTGGATAAGCGATATTTCAATGTTCTACTGATCGATAAAATCAATCACCATCAGTTTCAGCCTTTATTTTATCAGGTAGCTACCTCACAATTAGAACCTGCCAGCATTTCTTTTCCCTTCAGGAACATCTTTAAAAACCAAAAACACGTTCAAATCAGAATGGCTGAGTTGTTGCGGGTTAACCCCAACCAACAGACCATCACCACGACAATCGGAGATTTTGAATATGATTATTTGATTGTTGCCATAGGCTGTAAAACCAACTACTTTGGCAACCCCAACATCCAAAACAATGCATATTCTCTCAAAACAACCTATGACTCCATAACCATACGGAACCATATTTTGCTGACTTTCGAAAGAGTGATCGCAGCCAAAAAAGAAGACCGGGAAAGTCTGCTCAATCTGGCCATTGTAGGCGCCGGACCTACCGGCGTGGAACTTGCAGGAGCTTTCGCCGAAATCAAAAATGAGATCCTCCCCAAAGACTATCATGATGTGGATTTTTCAAAATTCACCATCCGCCTGATCGAAGGCAGCGACCGCATTCTAGGAAACATGAGCCAGCAATCGGGAGAAGCAGCTGCCCGGTATCTCAAAAAAATGGGCGTTATCCTTCAGACCAATACGTTTGTAAAAGACTACGATGGAGAGACACTTACCCTTAGTTCTGGTGAAACCATTAAGGCAAAAACGGTGATCTGGGCAGCAGGTGTAACCGGAAGAACCATCGATGGATTGCCCGACAATGTTTCAGCTCCCGGAAACAGAATAAAAGTTGACCGGCAAAACAAGGCTGAGGGCTTCAGCAACATCTTTGCGGTTGGTGACATTGCTTACATGGAAACTCCAAAATATCCGGGAGGACATCCCCAGGTTGCCAATGTGGCCATCAATCAGGCCAAACTTGTAGCAAAAAACCTGAAGCGAAGCATCCTTAACAAACCGATGAAAGATTATGAGTATATTGATAAGGGATCAATGGCCACCATTGGAAGGAACAAAGCAATCGTGGATCTGCCTTTTGTGAACTTCAAAGGATATCCTGCCTGGTTGGTATGGATGTTCCTTCACCTGATGCTCATTTTGAGCGTCAGAAACAAACTTATTATCTTCATCAATTGGGCATGGCTTTATATAACCAAGAACACCTCATTGCGATTGATATTAACGCCCGTAAAAAAAACAACTAACCAAAATTAGCTTCGCCCCGGCACCAATTCACAATATCCCGGATATGGATATTGGTCGTGTCCAGAACCGGAAGATTATGATACAACTCTTCAGAAAGGATTAATGGCAATTCGGTGCATCCCAAAATGATGCCGTCAATGCTTTCCCGTTGCTTCATGGTCAAAATGATTTCAGAAAGTCCATGATGGGTTTCTTCGTTGAAAACACCCAGCTCGATTTCAGAAAACAACTTCTCCTGGATGTAGTCTTTTTCAGATTCGGTGGGCACAACCAAATCCATTCCATGTTTCTTAAAAGCATCACGATAAAATGCGGCATTCATTGTAGCTTTTGTGCCCAACAATCCGGGCCGTTTAATTTGCCTGCGACGAGCCTCACACGTTGTGGCTTCCACAATGCTCAACATGGGCACATTGATGAGTTTTTGCAATTCATCAAAATAAAGATGCGGCGTATTGGCCGTCAAAGCAATAAACCCGGCCCCGGCTGCCTCAATTTTTTTCAGTTTATCCGACAAATATTCAATGGCATCCTGATTTCTGCCGGCTTCCATCATCCCTAGAAACTTCGAAAGATTGACACTATAAATAACGATTTCGGGATAATTCAAACCGGAGGGATCATCTGATTTAAACGCTTCTATAATGCCACGGTAGTATTCAATGGTTGATTCGGGCCCCATGCCGCCAAGCAATCCAATCGTTTTCATCGTAGTAAGAGTTTTTTCAAAGAAACAAAAAGAAACACAAAATGTCCTCATTCCACATAAACCATTACTATAGATCATCTGTTAGAACTTAATCCAACATAAAACCAACACCATGAGTAAACAACTGAACAAATACAGCCGCCTCATCACGCAGGACGAAAGCCTCCCGGCCGCCCAGGCCATGCTTTATGCCATCGGGATGAACGAAGATGACCAGAAAAAAGCCCAGATAGGCATTGTCAGTACAGGCTTTCAGGGCAATCCCTGCAACATGCATCTGAATGACATCGCGGCAACCGTGAAAAAAGAAGTAGACCTTCAGAAAGATTTGTACGGGCTGGTCTTTCACACCATCGGTGTCAGTGACGGCATCACCAACGGCACCGAAGGCATGAAATATTCCCTTCCGTCGCGGGAGATCATAGCCGATTCCATCGAAACGGTTGTCAGCGCCCAGTTTTATGATGCCGTGGTGCCCATTGTAGGCTGTGACAAAAATATGCCCGGCGCCATGATCGCACTGGGAAGGCTCAACCGGCCCGGCATCATGATTTACGGAGGCACCGTAAAAAAAGGAAGCTGGCAAAACAAAGACCTGAACATTGTTTCGGCCTTTGAGGCTTACGGCGAAAAATTACGCGGCAACATTTCCGATTTTGATTACAAGGGCATCATCAAACACAGCATCCCCGGCGCCGGTGCCTGCGGGGGAATGTACACAGCCAATTCCATGGCCGCCGCCATTGAATGCATGGGCATGAGTCTGCCCTACTCTTCTTCCAACCCCGCCGTCAGTGAGGAGAAAAAAACAGAACCCCACTCCGTTGCAGAAGCCATCAAAACGGTTCTGGAACAAGACATCAAACCCCGCGACATCATGACCCGCCGGGCATTTGAAAATGCCATCACGATGCTCATGGCCATGGGTGGCTCAACCAATGCCGTGATTCACCTCATCGCCATGGCCAAAGCCGTAGATGTTCACCTGACCATTGATGACTTTCAGGAAATCAGCAACCGCACACCCTACCTGGCCGACCTCAAGCCCAGCGGAAAATATCTCATGGAAGACCTCCACAACATAGGCGGCATCCCTTCTGTCATGAAATTCCTGCTTCAGCAAGGTCTGATTGACGGAAGTTGCAAGACTGTTACCGGAAAAACCATTGCCGAAAATCTCGAAGAAGTGCCCGACCTCAAATCAGGCCAATCCATCATTCATCCGGTGAACAAGCCCATAAAGAAAAACGGTCACATCCAAATCCTCTATGGCAACCTGGCTGAAGAAGGGTCCGTTGCCAAGATCACCGGCAAAGAAGGAGAAATGTTCAAAGGCCCGGCCCGTGTTTTCGAAGATGAATTCTCGGCCGTAGAAGGCATTCGCTCAAAAGTACAACCCGGGGATGTGATCGTGATACGCAACAACGGCCCCAAAGGCGCACCCGGCATGCCGGAAATGCTCAAACCCACCGGCGCCGTCATGGGGGCAGGTTTAGGCAATGACGTGGCCCTCATCACCGACGGGCGGTTTTCGGGCGGCTCGCATGGTTTCGTGGTGGGGCACATCACCCCCGAAGCATACAATGGCGGAATGATAGGACTCCTGCAGGACGGCGACATCATCACCATTGATGCCACCAAAAATCAGCTCGAAGTGGATCTGTCCGATGAAGAAATCGAAAAACGCAAGCAGAATTACCAAGCTTACCAGGGGAAACCCGCCACAGGAATTCTGAAAAAATTCAGGAACACGGTGGCTTCGGCCTCCGAAGGATGTGTGACTGTTTAACGACAGCCAGGTTAATAATCACCAGCCAACCGCTGTAAATATTCATCCGCTTCCGGGCTTCCCTCTTCGGGAGCCCAGGGAGCAAATTGTTTATCGGTTTCCGGATCGTAAGGTCCGTCCTTCACCTCATAGACAATGGTGCCCCTGGCAAGCGAGACGGCAGCATGCCAGATGCCCGCCGGGATCTCCACCCCATAGGCTCCCTGTTTCTGATCAAGCAGCGTTCGGTCGGTGATGTTCCCTTCATCATCAAAAAATACCATCAACAAGCGGCCCCGCAGAACAAGAAAAACCTCGCGCTTTTCAGGTTCACCATGCTTATGTGGCCTGACATAAGTTCCCGGCTCAAAAGCATTGAGCATACGTTGCAACAGGTCGGCCCCGCCAAAATGAAAATTCAGATTCTTGCGCCTTCGTGAAGAACGGCGGGCTCCATCACTAAGAGTGTCCATCATGGAGCTGTTAATGAGAACAGGTTCTTTATTTTCCAAAACAGATCGGTTTTTAGCTTTTTTACTGAATCAATCTCAGATTAAACGGATAACGATAAGGACGCCCTTCATTGGTTTCCATCACCGCTTTTATCATGAAGATAATGGCCAGAATACCAATGGCAATCAACAAGGGTATACCAATCAACACCACACTCAGCAATCCTGCAATAATGCCTGCAATAGAGACGGTAATCTGAAAATTCAAAGCCTCTTTCCCTTCGACCTCAACAAAAGGATACTTTTCCTTTTTAAGGATCCAGATAAGGAGCGGGCCGAGCACATTTCCGAATGGAATCAGAAGACCGGCAAAACCGGCCAGATGACAATACATTCCCCAGTTTTTTTCATCAGCTGTCATAGCAAAATTTTGTTAGTTGTTAAAAAAAGCAATCAATATCCTTATTTCAAATCATTATTTTTCCGGGAATTTTATGCAAACAATTATTGATATGGTACGTAGAAATTAATAAGTGGCTTCGTCCGTTTAATCTTTTTCACATACATCCACAATATAAAACAAGGATCCACAAAAAACATTAATTTTGCATAAAATACAAAATCACGGTTGCGGATGCCTGTTTCCTCATTGACTATACTCATCGCCGACGACATGGACAGCATAGCTGAATTCATCAAAGCTCAGCTGAAAATACTGAGTGGCGATATTGAATTTGTACGGGCACGAAATGGTTACGAAACCTACCGCAAAGCCATGGAAGTACAACCTGATCTCATTCTCCTCGATTGGGAAATGCCCGAAATATCAGGCATGGATGCCCTCCGCAACCTGAAACAAAACAGCATCACATACGACATTCCCGTCATCATCATATCCAGCTTCTCGTCATCCGACAAAGTGAGTGAGGCGCTTGATGCCGGCGCTGTGGACTATGTCCGTAAACCGATCGAAGCTGAGGAACTGAATGCCCGTGTTCGTTCGGCCATGACACTCGCCACTACACTCCGCCAACTAAAATTTCAGAAACAACAGCTTGAAGAAGAGCAGAAGAAAACACATCGCATTCTTCAGAACATTCTGCCGGCCGAAGTGGTCAAATCTTTGAAAAAAGGCATGGTGGTACAGCCCAAACCCCACCGGAATGTCACCATCCTCATGGCTGATCTCGTCAATTTTACAGAAAAAGCAACCCGCATGTCGCCCAGGAAACTCCTGGATGAACTGCGCATTATTTTCACAAAATTCGATGAAATATCCCGCAAACACAATTGTGTACGGATAAAAACAATCGGCGATGCCTACATGGCCGTAAGCGGAATGTTCAATAACTCCAAAGAACATGCCTTACGCGCTGCCAAAGCTGCCAATGAAATGAGAGATTTCATCCGCGAAAGAAACCGTCAAAAAGGCGTACAATGGGAAGTCCGGATCGGGCTCAATTCAGGTGATATCATTGCCGGGTTCATCAGTGAACACAATCTCTCGTTCGACATTTTTGGGGACAATGTAAACATTGCAGCCCGAATGCAGTCGTACAGCGGCCCTATGCAGATCAACATTTCCGAATCGACACGAAAATTACTGGAACCTCACTATAACTTTGTCCGCCGCGTACCTCAGCGTGTAAAGGGAAAAGGAATGGTAGAGATGTATTACCTCCATACCCCAAGAAAGAAACAATCCCGAAACGACTCTTTCGCATCTCCTCCGGGCAACAAAACACCCACAGACAGTTTTCAGGAATAAAACCCCCGGCAGCCATTTCAAATGGCCCCGGGGATTCGTGAATTTCCTGAAGGTTTATTGTCCTTCCTTCTTCATCTTTCTATACTTGATGCGGTGAGGTGTATCATCCCCAACGCGTTTCTTCTTGTTTTCCTCATAATCGGTATATCCGCCTTCGAAGAAATAAACATCTGAGTTTCCTTCAAAAGCCAGAATATGGGTAGCCACACGGTCGAGAAACCAACGGTCGTGTGATACAATGACGGCACATCCGGCAAAATCATCAAGGCCTTCCTCGAGAGCCCTCAACGTATTCACGTCAATATCATTGGTGGGCTCATCAAGCAACAGCACATTGGCCTCCTCTTTCAGGGTCATGGCCAGGTGAAGTCGATTGCGCTCACCCCCCGACAAAGTTCCGCATTTCTTTTCCTGATCGCTGCCGGTAAAATTGAACCGGGCTAAAAAAGCACGGGCATTGATCTCGCGGCCGCCCATGCTTAAGGTGTCTTCTCCCCCGGAGATCACCTGATAAACCGTTTTGTCGGGCTGAATATCGGAATGCGACTGATCAACATAACCGATCTTCACGGTATCGCCTACTTCAAAAGTCCCTTTATCCACTGTTTCCTGTCCCATGATCATCCGGAAAAGGGTGGTTTTACCCGCCCCGTTGGGACCTATCACACCGACAATACCATTACGGGGAAGTTTGAAGCTCAGGTCATCAAACAAGAGCCGGTCGCCAAAAGCTTTGGCCACATGGTGGGCTTCAATCACCTTATCTCCCAATCGCGGTCCATTGGGAATAAAAATCTCCAGTTTCTCCTCTTTTTGTTTGACATCCTCCTGCATCAAATTTTCATAGGCCGACAAACGGGCCTTGGATTTTGCCTGACGGGCCTTAGGGGCCATCTTGACCCATTCGAGCTCCCTTTCAAGGGTTTTTCTGCGCTTGGAGACATGTTTCTCCTCCATCTCAAGACGGTTGGCCTTTTGCTCCAGCCATCCCGAGTAGTTGCCCTGCCAGGGAATGCCTTCGCCGCGATCGAGCTCAAGAATCCAACCGGCCACATTATCGAGGAAATAACGGTCGTGTGTAATGGCTATCACAGTTCCTTCGTACTGTTGAAGAAACATCTCCAGCCATTGCACCGACTCTGCATCCAAATGGTTGGTGGGCTCATCGAGCAACAATATATCGGGAGCCTGCAACAACAATCGGCACAAGGCCACCCGACGTCTTTCACCTCCGGAAAGCTCGTGAACCGACTGGTCTTCGGGCGGACAACGCAAAGCATCCATGGCCCTTTCGAGCCGGCTGTCAAGATTCCAGGCATCGTACTGGTCGATCTTCTCCTGAAGCCGGGCCTGTTCATCCATCAATGACTGCATCTTATCGGCATCTTCAAGCACCTCCGGATCAGCAAATTTCATATTTACCTCCTCATACGCCTTCAGCACATCGACCACGTCTTTCACGCCCTCTTCTACAACCTGCTTCACTGTTTTATTTTCATCCAAATGAGGCTCCTGTTCAAGATATCCGACTGAATACCCCGGCGAAAAGACCACATCTCCCTCGTAATCTTTTTCTATGCCGGCAATGATCTTCAGAAGGGTGGACTTTCCCGAACCATTCAGTCCGATGATGCCAATCTTGGCTCCATAAAAAAAGGAGAGATAAATATTATTCAGGACTCTTTTCTGGGGTGGATAAATTTTACTCACCCCAACCATGCTAAAAATAACCTTTTTGTCGTCTGACATTTTATAGATTGTTAGATGTTTTGATATTAGATGCCTGCCTGACGACAGGCCGATTAGACATTTCGTACAACAATGGAATCCGGGATTTTACCTGACAGTCTGATTTTGGGAAAATCACCGGATCTTCCGGAAGTCCCGCTTTTCAAAAGCATCGTGCGAAGGCTTTCGGGCCATTCTGTAATCGAAAAAATAGATATTGGGATCGCCCGCCCCAACAAGGATTTTATATACACGGGCCTTCAACCTGGTATTTTCCGGTCCTACCTTGTGAAGGAAAACCACATCATCCTTCCTCTCAGCAATGGCTTGCTTCACATCTTCTCTTTCCACGAGCTTAAAATCATAAGGATATACATCCCGGATTTCGGCCTCCGTATCAACATCCTCCCCCAAATCGCTTTTTATCAAATAAAGGGTTTTATCCTCCAATTTCTCAGTCATATTCTTGTTGTAATACTTGAACGGCTTCTTACCGATGAGAGAAGGATCTTCCAGCATCAGACGGACGTGGTTCTGGATGAACCGGATAAAAGCTTCCATTTTGAATGTATAAGAATCATCATCGACGTCATAATAAGCCAAGGGCAACGAACACAAATCGGGCATATTGGCCACCCTCGTATTATGCTCGCCCATTGTAAGGCTTAAAAAATCATACCGCGCTTTTGTGCGGTCTTTATCAAAATGAGCTTTCGTAACCATTAAAAGGGAATGATCAGAATCGTGCCGGAGCTTCTCAAATTCAGCATTGGAAACAAATTCATAGGGCGTAATCTCCCATGTATTCTCCATGACATCTTTGATAACCAAATTAAAAGAACTCATGGGGTTGTCATCAAGTAAAACAAGGGTTTTACTCTTCATAAAATCCTTGTAATCCTGTAGTTCAGGCACATGCTCCTGTCCCGAAACCATTCCCGGAAATAGAAAAATAAATACGAAAAAGCCAATTTGCTTCATAAACCAGGTTTTTTGTTGTCAATGACTTATAAATATTTTCTCCAAAACAAGCATCAAAATTAAGGAAAAAATCACGATATTCCGGAACGAACACTTGAACGAACAACCAAAACACATCAGAAGCTTCACCGGCCATTTCAGAGGTCTTGCCAATGAAAGGCTCAGTTCCTGATTTTTTTTATATTTTTAACCAAAACAAACCCATAAGTCATCCACTATGATCATTTCCTCCTTTAACAAAATTATCAGCCTCTTTATCCCTGAGAGAGAAGACAGGGCCGATATGGAATCCAAGACCAAAACGCTGTTACTCAATATCACCAATTTTTTGTTTTTTATTGCTGTACTCACCCAGGGGATCATCTCCCTGATAAATGAGAACTTGATTCTGGCAGGACCACTTTTAATTCTTTCGGTTGCATTTACACTGAATTATTACTTTCATTCCAGAGACGAGCAGGATACCCGTTTTCAGAATATCTTTTTACTGATTCTTTTTCTGACCTTCTCGTTTTATACTATAACAGGGGGGAATACGGGTTTCGACGGCTACTGGTCCCTCTTCTTCCCTTTACTCTCGTTAACCATATGCGGCAGAAAACGCGGCACTTATTGGAGCTTAAGCCTTCTTGCCTTCCTGCTGTTATTCTTTCTGACCCCCCAACCAGATATCGACTGGGTTATGGATTACTCCGCCAGGGACGAAATATTTCTGCTTGCTTCTTATTTTATATCGCTGGTTTTTAGTTATACGATCCAGTTCATTCGTTCGGAAGTTTCACTGGAAAAGGACCGGCAAATCCTTGAATCAGAAAACCAGAACAGGGCTCATGAAAACCTGATAAACAAACTTTCCTATCAGATACGCACGCCTCTTAACAACATCACCGGCATCCTGGAATTGTTAGATAATTCAACTCTCACGGACGAACAAAGAGATTACATCCAAACCATTCAGGCATCAACCAACAATCTGGTTAATGTTGTGAGAAATCTTGTTGTGACAAGCAAAACTCAATCCAATGAACCCGAAAACCTGAGCCATTTCAATTTATACACCACTCTCAACAATACCCTCCGCCTTTTCTCCAGAAAACCGGAATTTTCAGGAACCCATTTCAATCTCTCCTTGTCAGCCGGGATACCTTCTACCATCATAGGCAATTCTGTCAAAATCAAACAAATCTTTTTAAATCTCATCAACAGCATCATAAAACACAGTGAGCAATCCAACAAATTTATTACCATCGAAGTTTCCAGGGCTGACGGGATGCCGGGGAAAGTTGAAATTCTGTTCAGGATTGTGACCAATATGATTGTACACCCGGAAAATAAATCAAATGAGGAGGAAAATTTCTTCAACTCCAAAGATCTGGACAGAATCAACAACAGTCGTTTGATCAATCAGCTCGACATGGGAATTACCCTGAAGATTATTGAAGCAGAAGGTCAAACATTTAATATTCTGACCGAATCGGACAAAACCATTTTCGAATTTACACTCAATTTTCTTGAAGAAAACGGACATGGGCATCATTCCAACCAGAAAGAAAAGGACTCAGGTCATCCCGTAGCCCCAACTGAAAAACCAGGAATAGAATTAAGCGATGCCAATATACTGCTTGCCGAAGACAACATAAGCAACCAACAGATCATTATTTTGTATATCAAGAATGAAGTCAAAAAAGTAGATGTAGCCTTCAACGGAAAAGAAGTTTTGGAAAAATTCGGTCATGCCAAATACGACCTGATCCTTATGGACATCCAGATGCCCGTTATGGATGGCATCAAAGCTACCCAGAAAATAAGAGAGATCGAGCAAAGCACCAATTCCCATACCCCCATCATCGCAGTAACGGCCAACGCATTTCCGGAAGACAAAGAAAAATGCATGGCAGCAGGCATGGATGGGTACATCAGTAAACCGTTTCAGCCCGAAGAGTTGCTGCAACTGATCAGGAATACGCGTGGCCACACAGGCAATAAACAAGGCAAAAACCCGGCGTAATTGCTGTTTTGGTAAACGATGCGCCAGTTTACAGCCATAGGGCGCCATTAAAACCGACAACGGCACAACCATCAGGGCACAGAATATATTCACATAGCCGATGGTCAGCGGCAGACTGTTTTCAACAACCTGCCCCGCGCCTACCCACATGAATCCGGTGACACCGCAAACAGCTGTTAAAACACCAAGCGCCGCTGCCGTGCCGATTGCTTTTTGGATGGGCACATTTAAAAAAGTCATTGTCGGCACAGAAATCATCGAACCGCTTATGCCCACCATGGAGGCGACAAACCCAATGCTGGTGGCAATCGGATAATGTCTTTTACGGCCGGTAATCGGCAGATCCTGTTTATAAGGGTCTTTCAAAAACCCCATATACAGCGCCGTAATCACCGCAACGGTAGAGAAAATGACAATCAACTGGCTGGCCTGTAATATAGAGTTCATCAACACGCCGATACCAACGCCGCCAATTAAAA
>JBNJDH010000048.1:0-13049 GCA_051744695.1 Bacteroidota bacterium
ACCAGTCCGGATGTGGTTCCTGCTGTAGCAGAGTTTATGCCCTCCAGATGGATATATGAAGGACTTATGGTGCATCAGTACAAACACAATAATTATAGGAAAAATCTGTTCGATATTGAAATGAAAGAAAGTCAGGCCGATTTTAAGCAGGTCTATTATATCCCCGAATTGCGGGATATCATTTCTGCAACGGTTGACTACACCAATGACGAGGGTAATCTGTCACAGGAAGAATACCACAATAACATCGAACTGATCAGGAATGAAATTGCTCTGGAAATGAAGCGTGTCCCTGACATCGACTTTGATGGCCTTGACAAAGTGACACCAGAAAAGTTCTCAGGAGAGGTTGCCCGGGAAATTAATGCTTATCTGGACCGGTTGCTCAAACATTATCAGCAGGAATTTTCAAAAGCAAATTCCCGGAAAGAGCGGATTATCTCGGCCAACATTGATGCCAACAAAGAAAAGTATGAACAGATCCGGAATGATTATTCCAATACAAGCATTGAAGATATTGTGCGAAAGACTTTTGATAAAAACAAAATATTGAGGAAAGATGATCGCCTTATTCAAATGGTCGATCCCATTTATCAGAAACCTGAACCGTCCAATTTCTTTGATTTCCGGACCCACTTTTTTGCCCCGTCCAAACATTTTGCCGGCCATTATTTTGAAACATTATGGTTCAATATATCAGTTGTTTGGGTGTTGACTATTCTTTTGTACGTGGTTCTTTATTTTGATCTGTTAAGAAAAGCCCTTAATTTTGCAGGAAATATTAATTTTTCCCGAATGTTGAAAAAGAAAGATAATTAGTGCCCGTCTATAAAGTCAGGAAAGAATTTAAGCAATCATCTGTCTGTTCAGGAAGTGCCAATTGCAAAGTTTTCTGCCGTGAGATGAATCCATATGCATTTGAATGAAGACCAAATTGTCTGATCACTCTTAAAAGATGATTATCACACTTCAGACGGGCGTGACGCAGGAAATGAGACTTTATGGATACGCCCTAATTAAGGGAGTAATAGATGCTTTTAGAATAAAAATAGTAACCTTTTTTTCTCAAATAAGTATAAAAGAGAAATTTAAATTGATATGTTATGCTGAAGAAATTGACACTTGCCCTTTTGATATTGGTTTCTGCCGGTTTTTTTGTGTCTTGTTCCGAAGAATCGGATAAGAAAGAAGAAGATAAAGATGAATTGGCAGTGCCCGATTCCCTGCAGGGAGAAGGGGCCCTGGAACTTTCTGAAGAAATCATCGGGGATGTGGTTCAGAACATTTCTTCCCCTGTTGAGATGGCCAATTTGATCAAATCCACCGGCTTTGATTTTTCCAGGCAGATGCTGAATAATCCCGAAAAAATATCTGACTATAGTTCAAGCTACAAACGGGCTTTGAATCTTGGTGTTTATAGTGCGGATCTCGGGTATATTAATTCCTATGATAAAAGCAACATCGTGGTTCCTTATCTTCTGGCCGTGAAAAATCTTGCAGATGGAATCCGGGTAGGTCAGTTTTTTGATTTTGAATCATTGAAAGAAATGGCTTCTAATTCCGGAAACCTTGATTCCCTGATGCAGATGTCTGTTTCAAGCTTTAATAAGATGGACAACTATTTGCGTCAGCAAAACCGAAGCAATGTGAGTGCCCTGATTATTACCGGAGCATGGATCGAAGGTCTTTACATTACGGCCAATGTTGTTGAAGAAACCGGTGATGAAAGGTTGATCAAGAGGTTGGGAGAACAAAAGGAGATTGTTGATATTTTGCACATTATTTTACAAAATTATTCTCAAAATGAGACTTTTGAAGATCTCATTGATCACATTGGTGAATTGAAAAAGCTTTACAAATCTGTAAATATTACCAAAGAAGTTGGTGAGCCTAAGACCGTGGAAAAAGACGGAATGTTGATTATTGTCCAGGACGAAGTCAGTAAGGTGGATATTTCGGATAAGGACCTTGGCACAATAATTGACAAAATTAAGGAAATACGACAAGATGTTATTTCCTGATTATCACAGAGGTCTTAATTTTGATGACTCCTAATAGCCCCTATTTTGAAAGATTAAAATATTGAACAATGAAAAAGATATTATTTGGGTTTGTTTTTTTATTTGCGTTGAGTGCCGGAAATGCTTTCGGTCAATGCGACCAGGAAGCTTTGTTGGAACAGGCCCTTGACGAAATGGGCGATGGCCAATATATTAAGGACTTTGTTGTGGAACTCGATAAAGGCGAAAATGAGAGCAAAACAGGATATGTGAAATATTCCGTCATTTTAAACAGTCAGAGCCAGTATAAATTTAATGTTGTCAATGCCGATAGCAATACCGAAGATGTGCAGATGCAGCTTTACGATGGCGATAAACTCCTTGCCAACAATCGGGTAGACGGGGAGATGAGAGAGGCTTTTGGATTTATTTGTCGCTCTACCAAAGTTTACAAATTGGTTTTTTCGTTCCGTGGAGGAGAAGAAGGTTGTGCGCGGGCAGTATTGTCGTTGACCAAACAATTGTCAGAAGACGAGATGTGATTTTAATATAAGAGTTTACTCTGGAAGGAAATTTCTTTATTCAGGAGAAAATGAGAGCCATCTTTCAAAAAGGAAGATGGCTTTTTTAGGTTTGAACGCAACCCTTTTTTAAAAATTTCGTCTCTGTAATAGAGGAATGAGTGCAATTGCAAAAGTTCCGAATACCGGATTTTCTGCCATAGCCATTATATTCCTAAAAACTAAGAAAACATTGATGTATGCAAGGATTTAAATTTCATTTTGGTATGCCCGAACGATTTCTTTTGGCGCAGGGTTTTATTGTTTTCTTCCTGTTTTTGATCGTTGTGCTATAGCGATTAAAAATTTTGCGGCTCAGAATACATTCTTGATTCCATTAAAATTGGTGCGGAATTCCGAGGGGGTGCAATTCTGTTTCTTTTTAAAAGTTCTGTTGAAGTTGGAAATATTATTGAAACCGCATTCATAACATATCTCCGATACACTTTTGTTTGTTTCAATTAACATGCGGGTGGCATACCCCAGGCGGATTTCATTTAAGAAATCCACAAACGACTTTCCTGTACGCTGTTTTATGAAGCGACTGAACGAGGGAACTGACATATTTAATAGTCCTGCTGCTTCTTCCAGCATAATACGCTTGCTGTAATTCTCTCTAACAAAGTTGTAAATCTTTTCTATCCGGTCGCTGTTGAAAAAATCGTTGTTTTTTTGAAAAGAGATATTGGTTAATAATTTTTGATCTCTTGATGTGGCCAAGTCATATAAAAGCGATTGGAAATCCATATATGAATCGAAGCCCCGTTGTTTACTTATTTGGGTGAGGCGCTCGGATGCCATTTTAGTGGTGCTTTCTGAGAACAATATTCCGCGGTTGGCATTCTGAAGCAGTTCCCTGACAGGTTTGAGGATGTTTTTTTGCAACAAATGCTCTGAGAACAGATCTCTGGGGAATTGGATGGTTATTTCATGAAGCAGATCTTTCCCGTTGTTTTTGTAATTTTCCCACCCATGAGATAGATTTGGGCCGATCATGACAAGCTCAAGTTCGTCAATTTCTCCAAAATGATCACCAACCATCCTTCGAGCGCCTGAGGCATTTGATATGAAGTTGATTTCATACTCGGGGTGAAAATGAATGGGAAAATTAAAACGATTTCTTTCCCGGTCAAATACCAAAAAGCAATCGTCTTCCTGCAACGGTGTAATTTCCCTGTGTATATGATTTTGCATAGATTTTTTCTGTTAATTTTCAACAAGCCTGTATACAAAAATATATAAAGTGATAAAATAGTACAAATATTTTTGGGGTTTTTCTTGTGAGAAGTTGTGATATGTAAATTATTGACAAGTAATTGTTTTGAGTTTTCCTATTTGTTTTTTAAGGGGTGTTGGGTTAAGTGAGTATCCAGGACTGTTTCGTTTAAAATTAAAAAAATCATTAGGGTCCGACCTGATTTTATTTGTTTCTGGTAAATATCTCATTTATGTTTGGGTGAATTGAATTTGACAAGGTTTATTCTTTGAGTTATCAAAAGTAAACGCCACTTGGGTTCTGAGGTAAATTAATATCTATGACCCCGGCATTGCTCTTGGAAAATCCCGTGAAAAAGTCATTTCATTGCTTTGGCGCATTTCCCATTTGAAGACCTGCTGGTTAATGAAAACAGCAAGAATGCATTGTTCTATACTCTGTAAGCGGAGATGGTTTCAGTTGACGGACAGGAGGGCATCAGAGAAAAGTCAAATGACCCGTGGGTTCACCTTATCCAAAAGATCAACTTAACAATCTTATGAACAAAAACCCCATTCAAATGGTTAAAAATCAGTATTCGGATGTTTAACCATAAATTGGAGATATGAAAACATTACTCAACAACGAAAAAGACCTGGCAGCATTGGTGCTACGCCTCGGTTTTGGATTTTTCATTGTGTTTGGTCACGGACTGGGAAAGCTTGAAATGGTGCTTGCCGGCAATTTCCAGTTTCCTGCCCTCTTTGGGCTGAGTCCGGCCATTAATCTGACTCTGGCCATGCTTGCCGAGTTTGTCGCTGGTTTAATGGTGTTGATCGGGCTCCGAACCCGGGTGGCTTCTATTCCCATTATGCTTACCATGCTTGTGGCTGTGTTTGCTGTTCATATAAATGATCCTTTGTTTTCAGCTGCGGCGCAAAACGGGTCTAAAGAGTTTGCCTTGTTGTTCTTCCTGGGATTCCTCGGAACGTTTCTTCTGGGATCGGGGCGTTATTCTGTGGATGCCATTGCCCGTAAGTAATAGAGGAGAGTCTGATATTGTTAAAATAATTTACTGATTTGGAAACCATTGGGAAAGATGAATTTCTTAGGGGCTGCCAATAGAAAATTTACACCTTTTCTAAAATAATATCCACTTACTGTTTGAAGGTGTTAAAAATTGTCTATATTTGTGCTTCGAAAGTATTGCCTTTCCCTTAAAATCAGAAAATCCAAATTCTTAAGAAGGTTCGGTTTGTGATCGGACCTTTTTTTGTGTGATTATGCAGGGTAAAGCATGGTGGTTTGCTTTCCAATTCCCTGTGATTCAGGCGCATGAAGCCTTGGCGCTTCTCATGTTAAATCGGAGAATATCAATGTTATACGATTCCTCTTAAATCTATTATCTAAAAATCTAATGCTCTATTTTGCCCGATTATCCTTAAAATTTATATTTTTGTACCCGAATAAAGACGGGTTGTTAGCTCAGTTGGTTTAGAGCATTACCTTGACAGGGTAGGGGTCACTGGTTCGAATCCAGTACAACCCACCAAAAAGCAAATTCAGCCGGCAGGAAATCCTTGCCGGCTTTTTTAGTGTCCGCGGTTGTTTTGATTAACTTTTATTATTTTTGTGTGTTGTCAGAATTTTGAAATTGTGGAGAACGGCGAAAACAAGAAGGGCCAGGATATGACATACAATGAAGAAAACTGGGACCAATTGGTTCTGGAGATAAGCAAAAGATTCAGCGTGACTGCTGATTTTGACTTTATGCTTTTTTTGATAGGTGTTCAGGAGCTTGGTGAAGGGATGCGTTCGTATACAAGAGAGGAAAAAATGGACCTGATCAATTTAGGGAAATGCGCCGCTCTTGCCCGGTCAGGGTATCTTGAAAGGAACGGTTACGACAAGGAAGGGTGGCCTCTTTTCCGGGATAAAGAATCTTTGAAATCCTTTACGCCGTCGTTTTTGAATTATACGTTGAAACGAGCCGTCTTTGATTATTTGAATGAAAAACTAACCTGAGTCCTGAATTGTCGTCATGAGATGCTCAATTATCAAGAAATACAAACAACCGAAGGCAAATTTGAAAAGGATTCTTGTATTTCACCGATGGTTGAACTGCGTAATAAATGGTTTTTGAATTAATAAGGTAAAATAAACCCCCTTTTGCTATGCTTAACAAATTTCACCAACGATCCGGAATTTCTCTGCTTTTTTCGTTACTTCTTATTGCAGGTGTTTCTTTAACTTCCTGCGAGGAAAAGACAAAAAAAGTGCTGATTGAAACCCCCTATGGGGACATGAAGATCAAATTGTATGAAGATACACCCGAACACCGGGAAAATTTTCTAAAACTTGCCGAAGAAGGATTTTATGATGATCTTCTTTTTCACAGGGTTATAGAAGGTTTTATGATCCAGGGGGGTGATCCGGAATCCCGTGATGCCGGGGAAAATGAGCAACTCGGTTCCGGAGGCCCGGGATATAAATTGCCCGCGGAGATTCATTATCCGAAGCATTACCACAAGAAAGGCGCTTTGTCTGCTGCACGTCAGGGAGATCAGGCAAATCCTGAAAGAGAATCTTCGGGTTCGCAATTTTATATTGTTCAGGGGCAAACCTATACTGAAGAGGAACTGGACAAATTGGAGGAGCAGCTGACACAACGCAATATCCAGAGCCGCATGTTCGAACTGCTGGAGCCCCATCGCGACTCACTAATGGCCATGCAAAACCGTGGCAACCGGGAAGGTTTTAAATCACTGGTGGATGAGGTAGAACAAGAAGCTATGGAAGAAATGGGTGATTCGGCCAAATTTTCATTTACTGAAGAAATACGAGAAACTTATACCACGATAGGCGGAACGCCTATGCTGGATGGTACATATACAGTTTTTGGTGAAGTTGAGGAAGGCCTCAGTGTGATCGACTCCATTGCTGATGTAGCAACCAACAATGCCGATCGACCATTGGAAGATATCCCAATGGAGGTTGAAGTTATTGAAGAATAGAAGAACCAGGCAGGAATTCCGGAATTAAAAAAGAGGATGATATGCATAAAGAATTGTTGAAGTTTTTAAGAATACGGACCTTTCTGTTCATTGTTGGCGGATTGGTGGTGCTGACAGGATGTGCCGGTGGTTCAGGCCAGCAAGAGGACTCGGGAAGGACTTATCAGGACAATGTCGAATCGATGGTCGAGATCCAGACATTAGACCGACAGGGTTATGAGGATGAAAAAGGTTATGGGTTTTATGTGGCTCCTGATTTGATTGTTACAAACTTTCAATGGCTTAAGGGAGCTTACCGGGCAAACATAACCACCCTCAGTTCAGACAAAACCCGCAATGTAAAAGGTTACAAAGCTGTTGATCTTGCCCGGGGGCTTGTTTTGCTGGAAGTCAGTGGGGATCATTCAGGTTACATTGACCTCGAAGAAGCCATGGAATCACCCGATTCCCTTTATACTTTGAATGTTCGCTCCGGAAAACTGTATGTCCGCAAAGATCAGGCTGACAGCAAACAGGACTCCGATTCCGTAGATGTATGGTCTGTTTCTTCAAAACTGGAAGCCGGCAAGCCTGCTTTTTCCCTGGATCATTCTTTCACGGGCATTGTTCAGAGCCCAAAATCAGATGATGAGCAACGGAATATTGTTCTTCCCGGCACATGGATCTCCGATTTGATGGATGATCAGCTCGAAGAATCAGAGCCTATCTATGATCTGCGCCTGAAAAGCACTAAAGAATACATCTCTCATGAAAAAGTGGAGGCATTCAGAATTGAAACAACCATGGGGGATTTCACCATTCGCCTTTATGATGAAACACCGAAATTCCGGGACAATTTCATAAAACTTGTAAGTGACGATTTCTACGATAGCCTGCTTGTGCACCGTGTGGTTGAGGATTTTCTCATACAGACCGGGGCGGCTGATTCGAAAGATGCGGAAGAAGGTGAGGTTCTGGGCTACCAGGGTCCCGGGTACAACCTTCCCACCAATACGCAACCTTCGCTTTATCATAAAAGAGGAGCTGTTTCTGTTCCTAAGCTACCCGAGGAAGATAATCCCGGCAATCGATCAAACGGTTCTCAGTTTTTTGTTGTATCGGGATATCAATTTAATGAAAAGCAACTGGATGAGATTGAGGAGGAAAACGACATTACCTTTTCCGAAGAACAACGGGAAGTTTACAAAACACAGGGAGGTGCACCGAGCCTCGATGGCAAGTACTCCGTGTTTGGGGAAGTGGTTTCCGGTATGGATGTGGTGGACCGGATTGCTTCTGTTCAGACCGACCAGAACGAACGACCGGTTGATGATGTCATGATTAAGGACATTGAGATCATTGAAAAGTGATCGGCTTTTTTAGTCGATATTTGCAGTTTTTATAAATTGTTTTTGTTCGAAGTCCAGAGTCACCAGATTTCCCAGTTCTTCGCTGAAATTATAAAAGCAACCCCCATCGATGTTAATGGCCCCATCGAGGGGTTGCGCCAATATTTGCTCTGTTGGCATGGGTGTGTGCCCGTGGATTAGAAGCCGGCCATTCAGGAAATTCCGGTCTACCCGGAAGCCCCTGATCCAAAGCATGGATTCCAGGTCTTTAAAGGGGTCTTCAGCGTCAAAGTTGAGACCGGCGTGCACGGTTATAAAACCATTTCCTGTCTTGTAAAATTCGGTATCGGCAAAAAAGGCCTGGTATTTTTCCTCAATTTCATCGGGGGCGGTCACCCCGAAACTGCGCAAGGTTTGTTCGCCTCCGTTCATCATCCACAGCATGTGAGCGCTGCCTCCAAGCCTTGCGTCCAGCAACATTTGTTCATGGTTGCCACGCAGGGTGTGAACCTGGTAGTTGCTTTGTCTCAAAGCCAGGATGTAGTCCACCACTTCCTTACTGCGCGGCCCCCGGTCAATGTAATCCCCCACGCAGTATAGGACATCCTCCCTGGTTAATTGAATGGTCTCTTCCACCATTTTTTTAAAAGTATGGGCGCAGCCATGAATGTCTCCTACAAAAAAAGTGCGTTGCATAAATTATAGGATTTTTTCTTTCCTCACAGATTAAATTTAAGAAACTCTTGGGAGTCTCGCGATTAAGCACCCCGAAAAATTATTACATTTGTCATTTCCATGAGCCTGATTCATTCATGAATTCTCGTCATGAGATGCTCAAATGTTAAGAAACACAAGCAACCGCAGGCAAATTTGAAGCAGGAAATAGTGAGCTATTTTCAAATCACTTTTGACGAGGACGCTTGCATTTCGCAGGTAGTTGAGCATTGTAACAGGTTATTTATGAAGCAATCAGGTTAGGTCGTTAGGGACATCTAACAATCTGTTTTCCAAATTGTATTTGTTTAAAATTTCAGATATCATGCTTGATAAGATACAACAACTGCTTGAAGAAGTAAAGAGTCTTTCCGCTTCGTCGGCCGATGAAGCAGAACAGTTGCGCATCAAATACCTCAGTAAAAAGGGAATTATTCCCCAGCTTTTCAATGAATTTAAGAATGTGCCCAACGATCAGAAAAAGGAAGTGGGGCAGGCGATCAATGAGCTAAAAAATACAGCTCAGGAAAAGATCAATGACCTGAAGGAACAATTCGAACAATCTCAAATTACATCGGGCGCAACCGATTTGACCCTGCCGGGTACCGCAATGCCCATCGGAAGCCGGCACCCGTTGTCGATTATCCGCAATCAGATCGTGGATATTTTTGCCCGTTTGGGTTTTACCGTGGCAGAAGGTCCCGAAATAGAGGATGACTGGCACGTTTTTGAAGCTCTGAATTTTCCGCCCGAACATCCGGCACGTGATATGCAGGACACTTTTTTCATTACTCAGGATCCTGATATCTTGCTACGAACGCATACATCATCGGTTCAGATCCGTGTGATGGAGCAACAACAGCCACCCGTCCGGGCCATTTTCCCCGGCCGTGTATTCCGCAATGAAGCCATTTCCGCACGGGCGCATTGCATCTTCCATCAGGTGGAAGGGCTCTACATTGATGAAAATGTTTCTTTTGCAGATCTGCGGCAAACTTTGCTGTACTTCGCCAAAGAGATGTTTGGTCAAAATACTGAAATTCGGCTCAGGCCTTCATATTTCCCCTTTACCGAACCTTCGGCCGAAATGGATATTTCCTGTACCCTTTGTGGTGGGGAAGGCTGCAGCATCTGTAAATATACGGGCTGGGTCGAAATCCTGGGCTGCGGCATGGTAGATCCGGCGGTTCTGGAAAACTGCAAAATTGATTCAGAGAAATATACAGGCTTTGCTTTCGGTATGGGCATTGAACGAATTGCTATGC
Source organism: Bacteroidota bacterium (assembly GCA_051744695.1). Taxonomy (GTDB): domain Bacteria; phylum Bacteroidota; class Bacteroidia; order Bacteroidales; family Marinilabiliaceae; genus Marinilabilia. The sequence continues at coordinate 10,077 of JBNJDH010000048.1, forward strand.
TCAAATACCAGATTAACGACATCCGGCTGTTTTTTGAAAATGATGTAAGATTCCTGGAGCAGTTTAAGGCTGAGAGCTGAGGGTGGACATCAATTTTTTTAGCGGGTTAATATCTCTGGGACGCGAAAACATCCGGCAGATAAAACTTAAAAAGATTTTGAACCCAAAAGGCTATTTCTTCGTATTTTTAGGAGTTATCAATCTTTAAATCTTAAGAATGTCGGCCTTAAGGGTTTATATTGTATTTTTCCTTTTGGTGTTTTCCCGGGTCTCATTTTTGGAAGCCCAATATTTTGGGAAAAACAAGCCTTCGTACCGGACATTTGATTTCGGGATGGTTCGAACTTCCCATTTTGATATTTACCATGATCTGGAAGACACCACAACGGTTAAATACATCGGTGAGCTTGCCGAGCAATGGTACGGTTTCCATCGGCAAATTCTTGTTGATACCTTTGATACGCGAAATCCCCTTCTTCTTTATCGAAATCATGCCGATTTTCAGCAGACCAATGCCATTATGGGTCAGATCGGGGTTGGTACCGGCGGTGCCACCGAAGGATTAAAAAGGCGGGTGGTTATGCCTGTTTCTTTTTCCAGATACCAGACGGCCCATGTTTTAGGCCATGAGCTGGTCCATGCTTTTCAGTATCACATTGTGGAGAAGTCTCCCGAGCTGGACCGTGGGGCGATCCTTCGAATTCCCCTTTGGATGACCGAAGGGATGGCCGAATATCTTTCGGTGGGCAATATTGATGCACACACCGCTATTTGGATGAGGGATGCCCTACTTCACGATAACTTTCCTTCTTTTAAGGATATCAACCGCGGTGCCCGGTTTTCTCCGTATCGATACGGCCATGCGTTTTGGTCTTACATTGTATCCCGTTTTGGTGAGCAGTATATCAGGCGGTTGTATGAAACCACCGCCCGGCAGGGATATGAAGAGGCCATGAAGGATGTGCTTGGCACTGAACCAGACTCTTTGTTGGATGCTTGGAAGCAAACGCTTCGCCAGGAGCTGCTCTCCGACCGGCCTCAGGATTCTGTTTTGGCTGGCCACCGGTTTTTGACCGATGAAAATGCCGGTCGTTACAACCTTGCTCCTTCGGTTAGTCCCGATGGCCAAAAACTGGTGTTTCTTTCCGAGCGTGATGCATACTCCATTGATCTTTTCCTGGCTGATGCAGAAACGGGCCGGGTTAATTCAAAGATATACTCAAACACCGATTACGGGGATATCGATGCCCTGGATTTTATGTCATTATCGGGTTCCTGGAGTCCCGATAACCGGTTTTTTGCTTTTACGGCCTATAAAAAAGGACGGTCGGTTATTTTGGTTTACGATACTGAGGAAGAAAGTATGCATGCGACCATTGCCCCTGAATTGGTGAATGCCATTGCCTCCCCGGCCTGGTCACCCGGAGGGGAGAAACTGGCCTTTAGCGGGATGAAGGATGGAAAGAGTGATCTTTATTGTTATCATTTTGCTGATAGCACTTGTAAGCCTGTGACACGTGACCGTTTTGCCCGTCTCCAACCTTCATGGGGCTCTGAAGATAATCTCTGGTGTGTCACCGATCAACCTGTGCCGGGTCAGACTTCTCATTTCCCTGGTTATTTTAATATTTCCAGCGTTAATCTATCTTCCGGGAAATCAGAGGTTTTTCGTACTTTCGATGGGGCCCGGAACCTCAATCCTGTAGAGGTGAACGAAAAGGTGTTTTTTCTTTCCAACAGGGATGGCTACAGGAACCTTTATTTGCTTACACCTGAAACAGGGAAGATCGAACAGGCCACCAATATTCAAACCGGAATAACCGGAATGACAGAAATGTCTCCGGCTTTAAGTGTAAGTGAAACAGATGCTTATTATTCCGTTTTGCAGGGCGGCGAATTTCAGATCATCAAAACACCCGTAGATACTTTATTGGAAGGGAGTGTTTCAGTTTATCCCGGCAAATTTCAATACCGTAACGCACGACTTTCCCCCTGGTCCGAGCATTTTTCTGTGGTGGATCAAAACCTGATTTACAATAATCTCCTCGATCCTCCGCCGGTTTTGATGACAAAAGAAGAACCCCGGAGAGGCTTTGAACTCGACTACATCGGGAATATGGCGGGGGGTGTCATGACCGGACGTTTCGGGACCGGTATGGCCGGGAGCATCGAAGGATTGTTCAGCGATATCCCAGGCAACAATCTTTTGTATGGAGGGCTCAGCATAAACGGGAAAATTTATGATTTCGGCGGTCAGGTTGCTTTGCTCAACCAAAAAAGAAGAATCAAGGTCGGAGGGAGTCTTTCGCATATTCCTTATCGCATGGGGTACTATAATTATGAAGAGCAAGACGGGGACGAAGAACTGGTCTTTTATCGCCGGCGGCTGTTCGAAGACAAAGGGGCCCTTTTCGGTTATCTTCCGTTAAACCGGTCTCAAAGAATTGAAGCCGGTGTTTCCATGGCCCATTATAGCTATCGTTACGAAAAAATTAAGCACATCAGCGAATATTACCCTTCGTTTCGGCCCGACGGTGAAGAGGTTGAGTCTCCCGGGAGTTTCTGGGGCGGGAAAGCCGATATAGCCTATGTTTTTGACAACTCCCAATCCGGTATGGCTTCACCTGTTGACGGAACACGGGCCCGGATGCAGTTCGAACATCATTTTAAGGGGTTCAATTTTCAGGGGGTGTTGCTCGATTATCGCCGGTACAAGTTTGTGCGCCCTTTCAGTTTTGCTTTTCGTTTGTATCATTACGGACGGTATGGAGATGACAAAAACACCACTCGCATGACCCCTCTGTTTACAGGTTATTCCTGGCTTGTCAGAGGGTACGATACCGCAGGCTTTTTTGCCGATTCCACTCAAAATAACCAGGCCCTTGGCATCAGGCATTTGGTTGGCAATAAACTTCTTGTCTCTAACCTGGAGTGGCGTATGCCTTTTTCGGGCCCCATTGATCTGGCCTGGTT
>JBNJDH010000049.1:0-13037 GCA_051744695.1 Bacteroidota bacterium
GGGGCGTAAAAAAAGCAGATTTTGTCAACCAGGCGGTTTTGCAGACCCAATGCCTATGAGGGCATCTACAACGGAATAGATCTGGGTATCAGGTTTATGAATTTTGGGTCGAAGGCTCGTATGATTGTTTCCTCCAGCCTTTGGAGTAATGACTATACGCCCCGTGTTGTCGACATAGAAGTGACTTACATCGAAAAGTAATCTTTTTTTTCAGCGAAGACGCAACTCAAACATTTCTCCTGCATCTTATGGGTATAAGACCTGAAATCTGATTGAATCATGATGAAGGGAAAATAATTCATGAGAATGTTTCACTAATTACAGGAGAAAAGCTATGAAAAAGCGTTTGGGGCAATTCGTGTCCGTATTCACAATTATTTTATTGTTTTCGGTTTCCGGATGTATTGATGATAATGACGATCAACCACCCCGGTATTTAGAATTGGTAACAACAGTTGAAGGGCAGTATGATGATCCTGTTGTGGTAACTGATTCGGAAACGGTTCTTCGCATAGAAGAATATTCCGGTGATTTTGATTTTGAAAGCAGTGAAAGAATTCTGTTAAAGTATGAAATAACCGGTGAAGAGGGCCGGGAAGACCATGATGATCAAAACACCGATTCGGGTGTTGACTATTCCGTTAAAGTCATCAGTATTCAGGAGGTTGTGACCAAGCAGGTTGTTGAGCTGAATGAGGAAAATCGAGATACAATTGGGTCCGATCCTTTATTTGTCAATGACATTTGGCTTGGGGGAGGTTATCTTAATATTGATTTCTCATTCTATGGAGATGATAAGGTTCATTACATCAATGTTGTAAAGGATCCCGCTGAACAATCAGATGATGAAACAGAAATTCATCTGGAGGTCCGTCATGATGCCCGGGGTGATGATTTCCGCCAGAGATACCGGGGGTTGATGAGTTTTTATCTGGACAGTCTGGAAGTGGAGGAAAAGAATAACTTAAAATTGATATTTGAGAATAAGGAGTTTTACACAACCCCATTTCCAGGGTTTGAAATTGAATACGAATATTGATTGAAATACTGTTTTACAGGAAAACGCGAAAGTGCAATGAATTCATTGTGTTTTTGCGTTTTTTTTTGATATCATTCTTTCTGTGAAGATGCTTAAATTATTATGGCCTGTTTATCAAAACTTTAGAATGGAAACCATCGTGTTAAGGTTTTGATTAACAACGTGGAGAAGGTCTTTTAAAATTTCCTCTAACTGCCTGCTTGCAGAATCGGCAGACCTCAAAAAACTTTATTATTTATTAATTTTGGAGAAATTCAAAAAATCTTGAAAGTCTGCCTTTCATCTATCACTAAGTTGTAGAAAGTTCAAAAGTTGTGGAATTTATTGCTCTATTGTTTTGTAAAAAATGCAAATTTGGGGTATTATTGCAATCAGTTAAAAACCACACACAACTAAAACGGATAATTCTATGGAACAAAAAAACAGTAGTTATGGGCTCGGCATGAGTATCTTTGGTGCCGTTTTTTTTATTTTTGGTTTTGCCACGACCTTCATCATTACGATGACGGCGCCGGTGAAAGCAATTTTTGATTTGCCCGAATGGACGGCTCAGCTTTTGGCTTCGGCCTTTTTCGTTACGTATCCTATTATGTCTATTCCCTCCGGTAAACTGGTTACCAAAATAGGTTATAAATGGACCGTTGTTCTGGGGCTTATTTTGATGGGGATTGGAAGTTTGATATTTGTGCCCGCGGCAAATATTCCTTCTTTCCCCTTGTTTCTATTTGCCACATTTATACTTGCTGTAGGGGTTGTTTTCCTTCAGGTTGCTGCGAATCCTTATGTTACCGCATTAGGCCCCGACAGTTCAGCTTCAAGCCGGTTAAATTTGACTCAGGCATTGAATTCTGTGGCCACGATGATTGCTCCGTGGATCATCTCAGTAGCGATTTTCCGGGGTCTTGGGCTGCCGGATGATCCAGCAGAGATGACTCCTCAACATGGGCTGATGGCTGCTGAGCGGGTTCCCTTACCGTTTATCGTGATGGCAGTGGTTGTGATTGCCGTTGCTGTCATTTTAATGACTTTGAAATTGCCGGTCCTCGTTTCCAATAAGAATGAAAATGCCAAGAAAAGTGTGTGGAAGTATCCACACGTGATCCTTGGTGCCATTGGTATTTTTGCTTATGTAGGTGCAGAGGTAGGTAATGCCGGATTGATTGTGAACTATCTTCGCCAATTCGACACAATTGATGCTGAAAAAGCCTCCACTTTTGCTGCTATCTATTGGGGTGGGGCAATGATTGGTCGTTTCTTTGGTGCCATCATGTTCTCAGAAGTGAAGAACAATATTAAGAAGTACGGAATGGTTGTAGCCGTTTTGGTACTGGCCTTCTTATCCGGTGCTTTTGTGACCAATGAATCTCAAACATTTGGCATCGATACCTGGAACTTCAGGGCCGGAAGTATATTTATGGTTATAGCCTTGGTTAACTTTATTATTATGCAACTCGGAAGAGGTAAAGCTGCCCGTACACTTGCTGTATTTGCTTTGATCGCAGGTGCGTTGGCTCTTATTACCACTTTCTCAACCGGCGAAGTGGCCTTGTGGACGCTTATTTCCATTGGTCTTTTCAATTCAATCATGTTCCCCAATATCTTTTCATTGGCAGTTAAGGACCTTGACGGAGAAGAAATGGCATCTGCTTCGGGTATCATCAACTCTCTTGTTGTGGGTGGTGCAGTTATACCGCCTATTATGGGTGGAATTGCCGACTCGGCCGGTTATACCTGGGCCTTTGTTGTGCCGGCACTTTGTTACCTTTACATCTTCTTCTATGCTGTTAAGGGACATGCCATTCGGACCGAATAGTATGAATATTTTGAGGCCGGGAGAGCATTTTCTCCCGGTCTTTTTAACATAAAATTAACAAAACAATGAAAAAAGTAGCGATAGGAATCGACATCGGTGGAACCAATACGGTTATCGGTGCCGTGGATCAGGATGGTAATGTAATGATGAGTCGAACCGCGGATACAGCCAAACATGGTGACTTTGATCGTTACATTGTCGATGTTGCTGGCGAGATTAAAGAATTGGAGAAATCCCTCAAACTAATGAATGAGGAGATTGATATTCTCGGCATCGGTGTTGGAGCGCCCAATGGAAATTATTACAACGGAACCATTGAATTTGCGCCTAATCTGTCTTTCCAGGGAGTTGTACATGTTGTGGATTCTCTGAAAAAGGAATTTCCTGAATCGTATGCCATAGCTTTGACCAATGATGCCAATGCAGCAGCCATTGGAGAGATGGTTTATGGTGGCGCCCAGGGTATGCAGAATTTTGTGATGTTTACCCTTGGCACAGGAGTAGGTAGCGGTGTGATTGTGAATGGCGACCTTGTTTATGGTCACGATGGCTTTGCCGGAGAATGTGGGCATACAACGCTCATTCCCGATGGTCGCCTTTGTGGATGCGGTTCAAGAGGACACCTCGAAGCCTATTGTTCAGCACCGGGCATGAAACGTACAGCCTTTGAACTGATTGCCTATTACAATGCAGAAGATAGTATTCTGGCGGGTCAGTCATACAAGGATATGACATCTAAAACCATTTACGAAGCAGCCGAAAAGGGCGATAAAATTGCTCTTGAAGTCTTTGAAAAGACAGGATATTACCTTGGTCAGGGATTGGCTAATACTGTTCACCATCTTTCTCCCGAAGCTATATTTCTTTTCGGAGGACCTACTGCTGCTGGGGATTATATTTTTAAGCCAACATATAAAAGCATGAATGATCATTTGTTGCCAATTTTTCAGGATAAAATTAAAATATTGCCTTCAAAACTAAAACCCGGTGATGCAGCCATTGTTGGAGCTAGTGCCTTGGTTTGGAAAGAACTCGAAAAATAAATACGGTTTTTAATTGTCAGCAAGCAAAAGAAAAAAGGTCGCCCCATCGCGGAGCGGCCTTTTTCTTTAAATGGAAGAACAGAATCCTTTATCAGGCTTGTTATTAGGATTATACTTGATTTAACCTAATCTTAATGATACTTCTCACCATCTATTGACCGGTTTTTATCAATTTTGTTCCCGGATATGATGGTTATCATACACCGATCATTTTAAAATTATTTTATTGCATTTTCTTAATAAATGTTTATATTGGATTGCGGAGACATTTGTTCTTCCTGTATTATCAATATAGAACTGGGTGAGTCGGTTTTGTCCTAATAAAAGTTTTATAGCCAGCTGATGGGGTTTGATTCTGAAAAAATAACAAAGACTTATAGCAGCCTTTTCTCAGGTAATGTGACTTCCTGAGAAAAGGCTGTTTTTTTGAAATCGTAAAATCAACTTTTAACATGTTTTTAAATTTATGAAAAAAGTGAATCTTCTTCTTTTATTGGTATTCCTGTTTTTTGTCTCGGCAGGATTAAAGGGCCAGGTTACTGTGACGGGGACAGTCATAGATGAAGAAACAGGTGAGTCGCTTATAGGAGCGACCGTTGTTGTAAAAGGAACTGACAATGGTACTGTTACCAACCTTGATGGTGAATTCGAACTTGAGGTGGAGCAAGAAAGCCAGGTCCTCCAGTTCAAATTTGTGGGTTATGTTGACCACGAAGAGCGCGTTGAGCCGGGAAGTGAATCTTCTATTGACATAGGAGAGATTAAACTTGCTCCTAATGTAGTCGGTCTCAACGAAGTTTTGGTTCTCAGTTCTTTTGCCAAAGACAAGGAAACACCGGTTTCCGTTTCTACCATTGAACCTGCAACCATTGATGAAAAGCTGGGGTCGCTTGAATTTCCCCAGATCCTTAAATCAACCCCTTCGGTTTATGCAACACGCGGAAGTGGTGGGTTTGGAGATTCCCGGATTTACCTGAGGGGATTTGATACCAACAATATTGGTGTTTTGATTAACGGAGTGCCTGTTAACGACATGGAAAACGGCCAGGTTTATTGGTCCAACTGGTCCGGACTTTCGGATGTTACTCAAACCATGCAGGTTCAGCGTGGACTGGGGGCTTCAAAGTTGGCCCTGAGCTCGGTAGGAGGTACCATAAACATCATCACTCGTAGTACTGAAGTGGAAAAGGGTGGATCGTTTTATACCGGAATTGGCAATGATGGTTATCGAAAACAAACCTTTACGGCCTCTACCGGGCTTCTTGACAATGATTGGGCAGTTACTCTATCGGGCGGCAACACAAGAGGCGATGGTTACATCAATGGCACCAGCTTCAACAGCTACACCTATTTCCTGAATGTATCCAAGATTATCAATGATAGCCACCGGCTTTCTTTTACTGCTTTTGGGGCTCCGCAGTGGCACAATCAAAGGGGTACACCGGCCACCATTCAGGATTACCGGGACGATGCCGACGGGATCAAACGAAATCTGAGCTATGGGATCCGTGACGGCGAAGAGTTTGGAGGCGGATATGGATACAATAAATATCATAAACCGCAGGTTTCACTAAACCACTATTGGAATATTGACCCCAATACCATGCTTTCGACTGCTGTTTATGCATCGGTCTCTCAGGGTGGAGGTCGAAGAGTGGATGGTGAAAACTCTCAATGGCTCAACATCAATTATGATACCGGACGACCTTATGCCAATACCCTTCAAACACCTGACGGACTGCTTGATTTTGATGAGGCTGCAGCACGTAATGCCGAATCGCAAAACGGCTCTCAGGCCATTGTAGGATGGTCGGTCAACCAGCATAAGTGGTATGGTGTTCTTTCCACATTAAATAAAGAACTCGGAAATATCAATCTCACCGGTGGTTTTGATGGTCGTTACTACATTGGTGAACATTTTAAGGAGATTACAGATCTTTTGGGGGGTGACTATTTCCTGAATGAGAACAATATCAACCGAGAGCCCGGTACACCTCTGGAAGAAGGAGATAAATATTCCTACTACAATGATGGCATTGTCGCCTGGGCTGGTTTATTCGGACAGGCCGAATATGTGGGGGCAAATTATTCAGCTTTTGTGACAACTGCTGTTTCACAAAAAAGCTATAAACGAAAGGATTACTTTCAGTACGAACCCGGAAATCAGGAGTCGGAATGGGTCAATTTCACTCCCTGGAGTGTAAAAGGAGGTGCCAACTATGACATCACCCCACAGCACAGTGTTTTTGCCAATGGCGGTTATTTCACACGGTCTCCTTATTTTTCAACCATTTTTCTGAATTATACCAATGAGATCAATGAAGATGCGAAATATGAAAAGGTATTGTCCTTTGATTCCGGATATGAATATGCTACACCAAGACTAAATGTTCGCATTAATGCCTACTGGACCAATTGGCGCGATAAGGGACTCGTTCGTTCCTTTAACCAGGAAACGGCCAACATCCCCGGCATTAGCGCACTTCACCGGGGATTTGAATCTGAGGTTTTCTGGAAACCTGTCCCTGAATTGTTGGTCAAAGGTATGTTCTCATGGGGGGACTGGATTTGGGAAGACGACATTGATTTTTCACTGTTCGACGACAACAACCAGTTGCTTGGTGAATACAACGCCTACATGGGAGGCGTTCATGTTGGAAACTCAGCCCAGGTCACATCAGCTTTGCGGATCGATTATGAAGCACTTCCCGACCTGAAGGTGGGTACAGACATCAATTACTATGGTAAAAACTTTGCTGAGTTTGATCCCACCAACCGGACAACGGAAGGAGAGAAGGAGGATTCCTGGCAGTTACCCGATTATACCACCGTCGACATGAACCTGAAATATGACTTTAACATCGGCTCTTTGGATGCGTCTGTTTATGGTAAAGTCAATAATTTGCTGGATACCGAATATGTGGCGGATGCCAACGATGGCGATGATCATGATGCAGCATCAGCCCTGGTTTATTACGGTTTTGGCACAACATGGTCGACCGGATTGAAAATCAAATTTTAATACGAACACCCAAAATGAAGAATGTTATGAAAAGAACAATATATCTCCTCGCTTCTCTTTTGTTCCTAATGTGGGGATGCGAGCCTATGGAAGATACCTATGAAGAGCTGGATGAGACTGAAGGCGCATTTAGTAAAAACATTGAAGTCGCTCTTGGAGAAGGAGATTATAGCTCCGTAGCTGATATTGCTTCTAAGATGGGGGATGAAGATGCCGCCGATTTCATCGATGAAAATCATGCTTTTAGCGAGGATGCCCCGGCAGCTGATTATGTACCCGCTTTTTTAAGTGATGAATACATTGCCCTGAAAGAAGGATCAAGAGCTCGGGTTACTTTTAATTATTTGACCGGTTATCCGGACTATGTGAATGAATATCAGGAAGGAGAATCTTCCTCCTTTGTGAGTTATCAACTTACAGGCGATGACTATTCTTCGGTAGGGGGTGATGTGGCTGCTTATGAGATGTTTTTTGCCGCCGATCCTCCCAGAAGTTACCTTCCCGGTATACTGAATGATAATTTTCCTGAAGCTGAGGAAGATGATAAGGTGCTTGCTTTGTTCGATTACAGTGAAGAAGTTTCTTCAAGTCCGACTGTAGAGTTGGCCATGGCCGAAGAAGATTATCAGATTATCGTGGATTATGTGGAATCGAACATCGAGAATGGCAGCGATTATTTGGATTCTTATGGTACCACTGAGTTTTATTTTGGAGCGGCCAGTTTCTTTGAAAATTTCGATTTGCGTTTAAGCAAGAGGGAAGAGTATGGTGTTCCTGGATTTGAAGGTCTTTCCACAGAGGAAGGTGAAGCCTTGATGGAAGAACGGGTTCAGGAAGGTATCCAGATCATGCTACAGGAAAAGTATCCCGATGCAAAAGCAACAATCGATGGCAATCAGGTTTACTATATCATTACCTACGATACCTTTGATGGAAGTAGTGGAGAAACCTACAATGTAGCTTATACTGTGAAAGAAGAAGGTTCGCCAGCTACTTTTGAATTGGTTGAAGGGCCGACAACTGAGGAACTTGCTTTTTCTTCTGCATCTACCATTTCGGATGGGATCTATTATATGTTCGACGGTAACGAATGGAAAGCCGAAGAAGATGTTTTCTATCTTTCTTCCGAAGTTTATGATGAAATGGGAGCCCCCGGAAATTATGACAACTTTTCGTCCTCTGAACCCCCTGATAACTATATTCCCCAGTATCTTCAGGAGCAAATCACATATGCGCAGGAAGGTGATAAAGTGATTGTGGGATACAAATATTTCTCGGGAGGTACCGAAATCAGAGCTGGTGAGTATGAATTTAACGGAACTTCGTGGGAAAATACATCTGCCATAACAAAACGTACCGAACAGTTTGTCCACAACGGAAATGAGTGGGTGTTCGATCCAACGGTGGTTTTCACCATGTCTTCGGACGATTACCAACTAGTGGTGGATTACGTGCAATCGAATATAGAAAATGGTGCCAGTTACGTCGATTCCTACGGAACCACTGAATATTATTATGGTGCCAGCAGCTATTTCGAAAACTTTGATTTGCGATTAAATCAGAAGGAAGAATATGGAGTACCCGGCTATGAAGGCCTTTCAACTGAAGAAGCCATACAGCTCAGTTATGATCGCATGACGGAGGCTGTGGAAATCATGCTGAAAGAAAAATATCCCGATGCCCAGCCAACTGTAAATGGAGTGGATGTTCATTACATCGTCACAGTGGAATCTTATGAAGATGATTTGAGCCGCGAAAATTACGAGTATGATTTTCAATGTGTATCAGCCGGTCCCGACCCTGAGTTTGAATTGGTTTCAGCTCCTGATTTTTCGGAGGAATAGAAAAATGATTTTGCTTTGATAATTTGGAATAATTGAATAAATTGCAAACATCTTAAAACATCCCGGAAAAGGGATCATTTAGAAATGAATCATTTCAAAGCATGAATAGTTTTAAAGTAAATAACTGGTGGTGGTTTCAAATTGACTCATAAAGGTGAGGCCTTACCATCATGTCTAATAAATAAAGAACCGCAGGCTTCACCACCTGCGGTTTTTTTGTGGTTAAGAATATCAAATTAAAATATTATATTTCGTTGATGGTTGACCATTGGAATAGTTCATTTTTGAGTTGTTCAGGTTAAGAATAAAACAATAAATATTAAGATTATGGCCGAAAATTATTTTAAAAAATATCCCTCGCAGAATGGGTATTTTAAGGAGTACGGTGGGGCTTATCTTCCCCCGGAACTGGAGAAGGAGATGAAAAAGATTGCTGATGCTTATTTTGCCATCAGCAAATCACATCAGTTTATTTCCGAACTCCGAAGCATTCGTAAACATTATCAGGGACGACCCACACCGGTCTATTTTTGTGGTCGTTTATCTGAAAAATATGGCGGACGCATTTATCTTAAGCGTGAAGATCTGAATCACAGTGGGGCCCATAAGTTGAATCATTGTATGGGTGAGGCATTACTTGCCAAATATCTTGGAAAAAAGAAACTGATTGCCGAAACAGGTGCCGGACAGCATGGGGTGGCACTGGCTACGGCAGCAGCCTATTTTGGTCTGGAGTGTGAAATTCACATGGGCGAGGTCGACATGGCTAAGGAACATCCCAATGTGGTGCGCATGAATATTCTGGGCGCTAAAGTGGTCCCCGTTTCTAAAGGGCTGAAAACCTTGAAGGAAGCCGTGGATTCTGCTTTTGAAACATACCTTCAAGACTCCGAAAATTCAATCTATTGCATCGGTTCCGTTGTTGGTCCTCATCCTTTTCCCATGATGGTTCGTGATTTTCAAAAGGTTGTTGGTGTGGAATCGCGCGAGCAGTTTTTTGATATGACAGGTGAAATGCCCGATAGCGTTGTGGCGTGTGTCGGCGGAGGCAGCAATGCCATGGGCATATTTTCAGGCTTTCTGGATGATGAAAATGTAGAACTTTATGGCGTGGAACCCGGCGGACGTGGAGTGAAAAACGGAGACCATGCAGCAACCATGACATATGGTAAGCCCGGCATCATTCACGGCTTCAAATGCTATCTGCTTCAGGATGAAGAGGGAGGTCCAGGACCGGTTTACTCAGTGGCCAGCGGACTAGATTATCCCGGCGTGGGACCGGAACATAGTATGCTTAAAGATACGGGCCGGGTTCATTATGATTCGGTCTCGGATAAAGAGGCTATTGATGCCTTTTTTGAGTTAAGTCGTCTTGAAGGAATCATCCCGGCTCTGGAAAGCGCTCATGCCCTAGCGTATGCCATTAAGCTTGCAAAAGAAGGGCCTCGAAACTCTATTCTGGTAAACCTAAGTGGAAGGGGAGATAAGGATATTGATTACATAACGGAAAACTATGGAAAGGATTACAATATCATTTGAAATGGATTGTAAAATGAATTGATCAGACAGAAAAAATAAGTGGATAGGTTTTCGGCCGGCGGTCAGACTATTCTACAAGCAAAATCTGTAAAATTAACCCTTGACACAAAAAAGGCCGAAATGACAAACTATAGGGTCATTTCGGCCTTTTTTTTTGTTTAATACCAGGGCATAAATATTTTATCTCTGCTTGTCAAGCAACATATCCATTTTTGCAGCTTCTTCCTGCATTTCCAGTCTTAGATAGATGTTTTTCAGGTATCTGATGTATTTTGCGTTGTCGGGATTGTTTTCATGAAGTTTTTCAAACATATCCCTGCTTTCCCGGAACAATTTGGAGATTTTCTTCAGTTCACGTCTTAAATATACGTAAGCCGTGTACTCTTCATTTTTTTCGTACTCTTCCATTTCTTCTTTGTACCATTCTTCGGCCCGGTCATAAATATCGGTTGCTTTCCATGCAATGGCAGGTTCGTAATCGGGGTTCTTTTCGAGCAATTTATTACATTCTTCCCGGGCTTCATCCTTTTTCCCTGTAGCGTTGAGTGCTTCAACACGCTTAAACATGATCCTTGGATCCGAAACGGGTGGCATTTTATCAAAACGCTCCAAAGCTTTTTCAGGGTTGTCCTCTTTTAAATCCAGGGTAAAGAGGCGCAACCCGATTTCTTTTTTCTTTTCTTCAGACTCGATGGCATCCCAGTATTTGTTCCAATGATCGTATTCTTTGTCGGTTTTTCCTGTCTCATTGTAAAGGTCGCCAAGCATCTCTATGGCTTCAAATTCTCCGGTTTTGTCAATCCAGTTTTGAAGGAGTTCTTCTGCCCGGTTGTTTAGTTCGGCTTCAACAGCTGACTGTGCCGCCATTTTCAGGTACTCGGTCTCAATTTCGCTTCCTTCATTTTCGTGGTATTCCTCCAGCTCCTTATAGGCCCGGAGAACTTCCACATGATTTTCGGCTTCGTAGGCACTTTCTAGCGAATCTTGCTGTGAATGCAGCTGCTTTAAAGGATTACAGGCGGCTGCAAGCCCAAGAATCAGGATGCCTGATATCAGTTTCTGTATCTTCATGCGATTAAAATTTTCTTATTATGTTTTTTGAAACCTGCCTGCTTACAAACAGACGACTCTGCTGTTTTATGGGGAAAATTCAAATCATTTGTTTGATTTCAATTGATGCGAAATTAACACAAAACAAATGCCTTAAGTTGCTTTGAGTCCCTATATTTTTTTAATTTAAGATAAAAAAAGTTGATTGTCAAAATATTTGATCTGGCCGGCGAAAATAAAGACTTAAAGCTTGTGGAGAATGGTCAAAAATTTTAATTTTGCAAAGCCTTTGCAGAACGGAAGCACACGGGTATAGCTCAGTTGGTAGAGCACTGGTCTCCAAAACCAGGTGTCGGGAGTTCGAGCCTCTCTACCCGTGCTCAAAATATATAAGGAGAGTTGGCCGAGTGGTCGAAGGCGCACGCCTGGAAAGTGTGTAAACCCCAAAAGGGTTTCGAGGGTTCGAATCCCTCACTCTCCGCAAAAGAAAAATCATCCTTTTTTGAAAGGGTGATTTTTTTTTGCATGGAAGTGAGAGGATTCGAACGACGGGCTGGCCAGGGTTCGAATTGCATTGCAATCATGAGCGGGTTTGTGATTGTCGCCTTGCGGGAGCGAACTAATCCCTCACTCTCCGCAAAAAAAGCCATCCCTTTACGGATGGCTTTTTTGTGTTTGAGAGTGAGAGGATTTGAATTACTCCCCATATAAAGTTTCCCACCAATTAGAAGTAGAATTTACGCCCGGAATGACTTTTTCACCCATGATAGGGGTCACCAATTCAATGTTGTTTTCTGCAGCCTTGTCGGCGACCATTTGAATGGATTCTTTCCAGGGATGTAAGGCTAAATCAAAAGTACCCCAATGAGTGGGTAGCATGAGTTTTGTGTCTACATCCTTACATAATTGGATTACCTCGTCGGGAAAAAGGTGCGTCAAAGGCCATCCTTTGTTCCAACCATCGATTTCGACAAAAGCCATGTCAAAAGGACCGTATTTTTCACCTATCTCTTTCAGATGCTCCCCGTAACCGGTATCCCCACTGCTGAATATGTTTTTATCAGTGCCCTTAATGGCATAGGAAGCCCAGAGGGTTTGGTTGCGATCGGAATTGCTCCTTCCTGAATAGTGAATACCGGGAAGAGCCGTGATTTTTAAAGAGTCATAAATCGTTTCCTGTTCCCAACCTAACTCAGTTATGTTGTCGCTGGAGACGCCCCAACCTTCCAATCTGGCTCCTACGCCAAGAGGGGCGATAAAGTCTATATCTTTATCCGCCAAGTGTTTTATTGTTGCCGTTTCCAGATGATCATAATGGTCGTGCGTAATGATGACCAGGTCAATTTCCGGTAGCTCTTCTCTTTGAAGGGGAGACTCATCATACCTCCTGGTAATGATTGGAAGCGGCCCCGCATTTTTGAATACCGGGTCGAACAAGATCCGGTTTCCATCCAGCTCAAGAATCACAGTAGAGTGACCAAACCAATAGGTCGCAAAATCAGACGGGGTTTCTGAAAAATCATTTTTAGAAATTTTGTGTTTTGGAAGGGGGAATTCGGGGGCGTAAGGTGAAGTTTTAAAGAACCTTGAAAATCCCGGGTCACCTCCCGTGGTTTTTTCCGGATGATAAGGCAGCTTTTCAGGGCTGATAAATTCTCCGGTTTCGGAAGAATAATAGCTTAACCCG